>JAGQIT010000330.1 GCA_020431135.1 Myxococcales bacterium
GGCCGACCATGGCGACGGCCTCGTCGGCGGCGATCGCCGGCAGCGACGGGCCGGCGGCGACGGCCGCGTCTCCACCGGCGGCCTCCTCGGCCAGGGCGCAGCTACCGAGGTCTTCGGGCTCGTCGGCGACCCACGCGAGGTCGTCGGCGAGGCCGAGGCGGAGAACCGCCAAGACGGCCGCGAGGCCGACGAGGGCGGCGAGATCGGCGATCGTGCTCCTGCGCGGCATCGGCGACGTCCCACGCTAGCACCGCGCCGCCGCCCCGACGAGGCGGGGACGGCAATGGCGGGCCAGCACAGGGCGTAACCAGTGCTTTTTTTCGCCTATTCCCGGGCGGTGCTAGGCTGGCTGGCGTTTGCGCCCCCGCGCGACCGCGAATCGATGACCGCCCGCAGCCTACGCCTCGCCCTCCCGCTCCTCTTCGCGCTCTGCCTCGCCCTCGTCGGCGGCAGCGCCCGCGCGGCCCCGAGCACCGGGCTCAAGACCGGCGGCAGCGTCGACACCAGCGGCGCCAGCGGCCAGGCCTCGACCTCCGGCAAGGCGCCGAAGCTGCCCCCCGGGCCGAAGTCGTCGGGCTTCGAGCTCCCCGAGCGGGTCTACGGCGGCAACGCGATCTCGGCGCTCATGCCGGCCCAGGTCGCCTTCGTCGGCTACATGCCGCGCGTCCGCCTCGGCTTCCAGTACGACCGCCAGCTCTTCAAGCAGCACTGGGCCTACGTCGGCGTCGCCGCGCTCTTCGATCGCGGCGACTACCGCACCTTCAAGGAGTCGGTCTGCGGCCTCGGCAACACCTCGGACGCCTGCGGCAAGGGCACCGTCGCCGGCGTCGACGCCTGGGCCGGCTGGGCCTACAAGTGGTACCTCCCCGACAACCCCTACCTCGTGCCGATCGCCCGCGTCGGCGTCGGCGGCGGCTGGTGGAAGTACCCGAAGGTCACGGGCACGCGGATCCAGGCGATCGAGAGCAGCTGGAGCATCAGCGTCCGCGGCGGCGGCGGCCTGCGCCTCTTCCTCCTCGAGGACCTGGCGATCGGCCTCGACGTCAACCTGGCGATCGGCTTCACGCGGTCGAAGAAGCGGGCGCTGGCCATGGAGACCGAGCGCTTCAGCCGCTTCCTCCTCGGCATGGAGATCCTGCCGCTGATCGTCGAGTACCGCTTCTGAGGACCGCCCCGCGGGCGCGCGGGTGAGTTTCCCGCGGGTTTCGGGATTCCTCCGTCGCTGGCGGCGGCGATCTGTGCTACTCGCAGGGCCCCATGGCCCTCGCAGTCGGCATCGTCGGCCTCCCCAACGTCGGCAAATCCACCCTCTTCAACGCCCTCTCCAACGCTGGGGCGCAGTCGGCGAACTACCCGTTCTGCACGATCGAGCCCAACGTCGGCATGGTCGCGGTCCCCGATCCGCGCCTCGAGGCCCTGGCGAAGGTCACGAACCCGCAGAAGATCCTGCCGACGACCGTCGAGTTCGTCGACATCGCCGGCCTCGTCAAGGGCGCCAGCCAGGGCGAGGGCCTCGGCAACCAGTTCCTCAGCCACATCCGCAGCGTCGACGCGATCGTCCACGTCGTCCGCTGCTTCGAGGACGACAACATCGTCCACGTCAGCGGCAAGGTCGACCCCCTCGGCGACGTCGAGGTCATCAACACCGAGCTCATCCTCCGCGACATGCAGTCGGTCGAGAGCCGCCTGCAGAAGGCGCGCAAGAACTCGAAGAGCGGCGACAAGGTCGAGAAGCAGGCGGTCGTCACCTGCGAGCGGGTGCTCGGCGAGCTCGAGAGCGGCGTGTCGATCCGGGCGATGGAGCTCAGCGAGGCCGACCTCGAGATCCTCACGCCGCTCGCGCTGCTGACGAGCAAGCCGGTGCTCTACGCGGCGAACGTCGCCGAGGACGGGCTCGCCGACGGCCTCGAGGGCGAGTACGTCAAGCCGCTGGTCGCGCACGCCGCCGCCGAGGGCTCGGAGGTCGTCGTCATCTCGGCGGCGATCGAGGCCGAGATCGCCGGCCTCTCGCCCGAGGAGCGCGACGAGTTCCTCGAGGGGATCGGCGCCGACGAGCCGGGCCTCGCCCGCCTGATCCGCAAGGCCTACGCGCTCCTCCACCTGATCACCTACTTCACCGCCGGGCCCAAGGAGGTCCGCGCCTGGACGATCACCGAGGGCTCGCTGGCGCCGCAGGCCGCCGGCAAGATCCACTCGGACTTCGAGCGCGGCTTCATCCGCGCCGAGGTCATGGGCTGGAGCGAGTTCGTCGAGCACGGCTCCGAGGCGGCCGTCCGGGCGAAGGGGCTGCTGCGGGTCGAGGGCAAGGAGTACGTCGTCCATGACGGCGACGTGATCCACTTCCGCTTCAACGTCTAGCGGCCGTGGCGGACGTCCCGCGTCGTCCCAACGGGCCGCGAGCTTCGGCGGGGCAAGCCGCGTCGACCATGGGTTTGTCTTGTCCCACCGTCTACGAGCCTCGGGCGCCGCGACGCCCGGTCCTGTAGGATAGGCGACGTGAGCCGCAGGGAGCCGCGAGCAGCCGAGCGACAGGGGTGGAGCGCCGCGCGCTGGACCCTGCCGCTGGTCCTCGTCGGGCTGGCGCCTGCGGGCGCCGAGGCGTCGCCGTGGCCGCTCGGCCTCCGGGTCAGCGTCAGCGACCCCGGCGACGACGCGGACGCGAGCGGCGAGGCGGCCGACGGGGACGAGAGCGACGGCGCGGAAGGGGACGACAGCCTCAAGGCCGCCCAGGCCGCCTACGAGGAGGGCACCCAGGCCTACGCCCTCGGCAACTTCGACCAGGCCGTCGCCGCGTTTGAGCGCTCCTACAGCCTCTCGGGGCGGCCCGAGCTCCTCTTCAACCTCGGCCAGTCCTACGCCCACTGGTACACGCTGAGCGAGGATCTCGGCCACCTCCGCAAGGCGCGGGCGCTCTTCGACAACTACGTAAAATTCCTCCGTGAGAGCGACCCTCCCGACCAGGAGGCGATCGACGACGCGGAGGCCCGGATCGCCGAGGTCGAGCGCCTCCTCGCCGAGGCCAAGGAGGGCCCCGCGCCCGCCCCCGGACCGGAGCCTGACCCGGGGCCCGATCCGGGGATCGACGCCGGGACGCCGCCGGCCGACGACGCGCCGCCGGCGAAGCGCCCGCTCGTCCGTCGCGGCTGGTTTTGGGGGGTCGTCGTCGGCGGGGCGCTCCTGGTCGCCGGTGCGGTGACCGCAGGGGTGCTCCTCAGCCGCGACAACGGCACCTTTGAGCCTGAGCTCGGGACGATCCGCGGCGCGGCGCTGCCGACGGCCCAGGGCCCGGCGCTCCTCCGCTTCTAGCGGCCGGTGGACGCGAGCCGTGTCAGCCCGGGAGCGTCCGGGCCCGCGCTAGCGAGCGCGTCCGCACGAGACCAGCGCCGCGCACCTGTGGTACGCCCTGCGCGAGCGATGACCACCGCGACCAGCCAGCGCCTCCACCCGCGCAACGGCGCCCGCTTCCACTTCGTCCGCGAGGAGGGCGAGGCGCCCCGCTACGCGGCGACGATCTACACCTGCGACGGGCGGACGATCGCCGCGGCGCTCGGGTGGTCGGCCGCGGGCGAGCTGGAGATCGACGCGACGCTCTCGGAGGGGCCGCTGCGCGACGAGCTCGCCAAGCTCGCGCGGCCGCTGCGGTCGAAGGCGCCGGCGCGGATGAGCCGCTGGCGCGACGTCGACTGCGGGTAGCTGCGCTGCGAAGAACCGCCTCGGCGGCGATTGTTGCGGCGAAGTCGTGCCGAGCGTGTCGGCGGGGAAGCCTCGGCTGCGCGCGTCCGCGTCGGTGGCTGGCAGCGGAGCAGGGCTGTGGCTGTGGGGAGGCGCGGGGCGACCACGACGCGGCGGGCGACCGAGAACGCCCGAGGGCGACCGCAGGGGTCGCCCTCGTAGCGCTTGAGCGCCTCGTCTTCGTCGGCTCAGCCGCCGGTCGTCGAGCCGCCGGTGGAGCCGCTGTCGGTGCCGCAGTTCGGATCGTCGAAGTCGCAGCACAGGCACTTGAACTCGCCCTCCTGCTCGCCGCAGGAGCCGAAGTCGTAGGTGACCCCCTCGACGCCGGTCTCGGTGCACAGCGTGAGGCAGGAGACCGCGGTCAGCTTGCTGTGCAGGCAGTAGTTGAGCTCGTCGGTGTCGACGCAGGAGTCCGGGTCGTTGTTCGAGCACGGGGTGCCGGGGCCCTGGCCGCAGACCTGCTCGATGACGTCGCCGTTCCAGACGCAGCCGTAGGAGAAGTCGTCGCCGATGAACTGGCAGTCCGGGTCGCCGTCCGCGGGGACCCACGAGCCGTTGGTGTCGCAGGTGAAGTACTCGCTCTCGCCGACGCACATCTCGGTGAGGGTCGTGCAGTAGGCGAGCTCCGAGTTCGGGTCACAGGAGTCCGGCGGCGCCTCGTACTCGCTGTCGCACATCAGGTCGCCGGTCTCGGCGTCGGTGGTGCCGCCGCTGCTGCTGTCAGACTCGGTGCCGGTGCCCGCGTCGGTGCCGGTGCTGCCCTCGCCCTGGTTGCTCTTGCAGCACGAGTAGTCGTCGGCGTTGTCGGGGTTACACCAGGTGTAGCCGGCCTCGCAGAAGCACTCGTTGTCGACGACGACGTTGTTCGCCTGGTCGCAGCCGTCGGGGAGCTTCGGGCTCACCTTGCAGCAGTCGTAGTCGTCGGGGTCGTTGGGGTTGCACCAGTCGTAGCCGACCTCGCAGTAGCAGACGCCGGCGTCCTCGAAGCTGTGGGTCAGGAGGTCGCCGCACTTCTCTTCGGTGCCCGCGTCGGTCGACTCTCCGACGGTGATGACACATCCGAGGGCGAAGGCGCTGATGCCCCCGAGGAGGCAGGCGAGGAGGGTGGATTTCGGCTGAGAGAAGAGCTTCATGGCAAAGTTCCTGATCACTACGGCGGCAATTGTAGCCCCGGGTGCGGTCGAAGGTGGGCGCTTCGACGGGGCCCGGGCCCATTTGATTCTCTATCACGCGGGCGAACGCAGGCGCGCGCGCCGAGAACGACGACGCGGGCCGGCTCGCTGGCCGCGCCCGCGTCGACGCGCAGGGAGCGAGGCCTGCGTGGGCAGACCGCGCCCGTGTTCGCGCTACTCCTCGCCGACCGTCCAGGTGTGGCCGCGGCGGAGGAGCGCGTCGATGTCGCCGACGCCGCGCGACGCGATCGCCTGGCGGTTCTGATCGAGCACCGAGGCCTCGAACGACTCCGTCGGCGCGGCGTAGAGAACGCCGAGCGCGACCGGGAAGTGCGGCGGCTCGAGGCCGGCCAGGAGGAAGGCCTGGGCGCGGTTGGTCTCGTCGTGCACGAGGAGGTCGGCCTCGGTGATCCCGTTCTCGCCGAGCTTGACCACCTCGATCTGGAGGGTGCCGGGCTTGAGGCGGAGGCCGTGATCGCGCCCCTTGCCGAAGATCATCGGCTTGCCGTGCTCGAGGTGGAGCTGGGTCTCCGCCGCCGTCGCCCGCTCGGTGAAGTGCTTGAAGGCGCCGTCGTTGAAGACCGGGCAGTTCTGGAAGACCTCGACGAGGCCCGTGCCCTTGAACTCGTGGGCGCGGGTCAGCATCTTGCCGAGGTTCTTGGCGTCGATGTCGATCGCCCGCGAGACGAAGCGGGCGCCCGAGCCGAGGGCGAAGGCGGCCGGGGTGATCGGCGAGTCGATCGACCCCAGCGGCGTCGACGGGGTCTTCTTCCCGACCAGCGAGGTCGGCGAGTACTGCCCCTTGGTCAGCCCGTAGATCCGGTTGTTGAAGAGGATGATCTGGAGGTTGACGTTGCGCCGGAGGACGTGAAGGAAGTGGTTGCCGCCGATGCTCAGGCCG
>JAGQIT010000331.1 GCA_020431135.1 Myxococcales bacterium
GTGATCGGGGCCGAGCGCCGCCTCGTCGATGGCGAGCGCGCGCTCGAGGTACCTGCGCGCCGCCTCGAGATCGCCGGTGTTGGTCGCCACGAGGCCGAGGTTGGAGAGGCTGGCGGCGAGGCTCGGGTGGTCGGGGCCGAGGCTCGCGCTGCCGATCGCGAGGGCCCGCTCCCAGTGCTCGCGGGCCGCGTCGAGCCGGCCCTCCTCATTCGCCACGGCGCCCATGTCGTTGAGGATGTCGGCGAGGTCGGGGTGCAGGGGGCCGAGCTCGCGCTCGGCGATCTCGAGCGCGCGGGCGCTGTGGCGGCGGGCGTCGGCGTAGCGCCCCTGCCTGCGGGCGACGACCGCGAGGTTGCCGAGCGGCGACAGGAGGTCGAGCTCATCCGCGGTGGGATCGGCCTCGAGGTGGGCGAGCCCCTCCTCCCAGAGGTCGTGGGCCTGTGCGTAGTGACCGCTCGTGAACTCGAGGGTGCCGGCGTGGATCGCCGCCCGCGCGGCGGCGCGCGGCGAGCCCGAGGCGCGCGCCAGAGCCCTGGCGATCGCCACCCAGCGCCGCCCGTCCTCGACGCGCGCTTGCTGGTAGCCGACGACGTAGAGGAGCTGGCTCGCCGCGTCGGCGCTCTCGTCACGCATCGACTGGGCGAGGGCGGCGGTCAGGGCTCGCTCGAGCTCCGCCGCCGCGCCCTCGTATTGCCCCGACTTGTCGAGGATGGCGCCGTGTCGTAGCCACGCGCGGGCGAGCAGCGGCTCGTCGCCGAGGCGCTCCGCGGCGCCGACGACCTCGTCGGCCAGCGTGAGCGCCTCGTCGTAGCGGCCGGCGCTCTCCTTGGCCCGCGCGGTGGCGAGGGCCTCGTCGAGGGCCGCGACCGCGTCGGCGACGGCGGGGTCGCGCGGCGTCCGCTGCTGGGTCGAGAGCACCGCCTCGCGCGAGCAGCTCGCGGGATCCGGGAGGGCCGCGACCATCCGCGCGCCGGCGGCGACGATCTCCGGGTCGGCCCGGTGGAGCTCGTCGATCGTCGCCCTGACGAAGTGAAGCTGTCCGTCGAGACAGGCCATTCGGAGGTCGAGGAGGGCCGCCGACTGCTCGCCCGCGCGGGTCGCCGCGCACATGCCCTCGCGGGTCGCGACCCAGGCATGGGCGTAGCGATCCAGGCGGCCCTCGACGAGCCTCCAGGTGTCCTCGGCGTAGGCCGCCCGCGTCGCCAGGAGGGCGCGCTTGACGTCCGCGCGGCGCGTCGGATCCCAGACGCCCGCGAGCTGGGCCTCCATCCCGGCGCACGCCTCGGCGTCGGCGCGGACGAGCGGGAGTTCGTAGTCCAGCCGCTGCATCGCCCGAGCGCCCGCCTCGCGGAGGTCTGGCGGCGCGTGGCCGGGGACGCGGCGGCTGTGCGCGGGGATCCGCAGCTCGCGGCTGCAGCGGCGACGTGGCCCCTTCTCGCCGAAGGGGGCTCCGTCGGCGATCTCTGGGTGGCCAGCGGCGCCGAGCTCGGCGAGGCCCTCGCAGCGCGTCGGACGGGAGACGTCGTCGCGCTCCGCGTCGGCGGGCGTAGCGACCTCCGACCTCGCGTCGACCCCCTCGAACCCGACGTCTGGGTGATCCCCCCCGGGGTCCTCGCGGCTGCCGCGGGCGCCCTGGCGTTACGGACAGGGGGTGCGCTGCGCGAGGCGTTGGCGACGTCAGTTCTCTTCGCCGAGGGCGCGCCGGGGATCGGCGGCGTCGATCCAGACGTTCTCGCCGCGATGACCGACGCGCTAGAGTCGACGGACGGAGCGAGCGCGAGATGAGCGAGACGAACAGCCCACGACACCGGAAGCGGCGGCCACAGGTCGCGATCATCGGCGGCGGCGAGGCCAGCCCCGCGGAGCTCGCGGCCGCCGAAGGCCTCGGCCGCGGCCTCGTCGATCGCGGCTATCGCCTCGTCACGGGCGGTCTCGGCGGGGTGATGACAGCGGCCTCACGCGGCGGCAGTCAGGCGCGTGGTTGGTTCGAGGGCGCGGTTGTCGGGATCCTCCCGACCGCCGACGCCGCGACCGGGAACCAGTGGCTCGACGTCGTCATCCCGACCGGCCTCGGCCACGGGCGCAACCTCCTCGTCGTCGCCTCGGCCGACCTCGTGATCGCCGTGGGTGGCGGCGCCGGGACCCTCTCCGAGCTCGCCCTCGCGTGGGTCCATCGCCGTCCGCTCATCGCCCTGGACCTCGGGACCGGCTGGTCGAGCCGCCTCGCCGGCGCTGCCCTCGACGATCGCCGGGACGATCGGATCCTCCGGGCGGGGGACGTCGACGCGGCCCTCGCCCTCGCCGAGGGCGCCCTGTCGAGCTCTGCGCGGTCGATGGCGTCTCGCCCGTAGCGCCTCGTTCGCTAGAGGATGACGCTCTCCGGCACCGGGAGCACCGGGATCGCCGCCGTGAATGTCGAGCCGACGCCGACCACGCTGCTCACCGTGAGGGTGCCGCCCATCATCTCGCAGAGGCGCCGCGAGATCGTAAGCCCGAGCCCCGTGCCGCCGTAGATCCGCGTGGTCGAGCCGTCCGCCTGGGTGAAGGCCTCGAAGATCCGCTGCTGCTTGTCCTTGGGGATGCCGATGCCGGTGTCGCGGACGGCGAAGTCGATCCAGCGCTCGGCGGCGCCCGGGCGCTCGGTGACGGCGAGGGCGACGACCCCGTTCTCCGTGAATTTGCAGGCGTTGCTCAGGAGGTTGAGGAGGATCTGCCGCAGCCGGGTCGCGTCGCCGAGGATGTGCTCGGTGACGATCTCGACGGTGCAGTCGAGCCTGTTTCCGCGCTGCTCGGCGGTCGGCAGGATCGTCGCGGTCGTGTCCTCGACGATGCGGCGCAGCTCGATCGGGCGGACGTCGAGCTCGATCTTGTCGGCCTCGATCTTCGAGATGTCGAGGGTGTCTTGGATCAGGTTGAGGACGTGGCGCGCCGCCGAGTTGATCCGGCCGAGGTCGCGCAGGACCAGCGGATCGGCGCTCCCCGCCTGCTCGTCGTAGAGGAGCTCCGAGTAGCCGATGATCGCGTTGAGCGGCGTCCGGAATTCGTGGCTCATGTTGGCGAGGAAGGTGCTCTTCGCCCGGTTCGCGGCGAGCGCCTCGTCACGCGCGCGGATGAGCGCGGCCGTCGAGTTGGCGAGCTCTTCGCCCATCATGTTGAGGCCGATCGCGAGGGCGTTGATCGCGTCGTCTTGGCCCTCATAGACCGTCGCCTGCTGCGAGTAGTCGAGGCCGGCGAGCGCCGTCACGACCTCGACGAGCTCGCCGAACTGGTGGTCCATCCGCCGGTTGCGGTCGCGCTCGGAGATGAGGGCCGCGAGGGACGCGTCGACGTCGCGCTCGAGCCTTTCGACGAGGCTAGCGAGGTCAGTCGGCGAGCGTGGCTCCACAGTCGGGCGCTCGAGCGCCGCGGCGACGCGGGCGCGCAGCCGCTCGAGGCGCGCGACAAGGTGCGTATCGCTCACCTCGTGGGCGTCACTCGCGTCGGAGCGGCCGCTCCGACCGTCGACATCATCGGGCTCCCGCTGCATCGTCTGCGTGTGCGGCGCGGATCTCGACGAGCCACGCGTACGCCGAATCCTCGTCGGAGAAGAGACGGAAGGGGAAGGGGGGGCGATTCACACGGATAAGGAAGTTGCCGATGATCTTGCCGACTGAGGAGTCGATGATCATCGCCGTCGCCATGACGACCGCGGCGTTGGCCGGGCCGGTATAGTACTCGCGGGCCTCGCGGGTGATCCCCTTCGCCTTGCGGGCGTCGAGGATCAGCGGCAGGCGTCGGCCCTCCGTGAGCTCTGCGGTCGCGCGCACGTTCTCCTCGGCGTCGGCGAGGGTGTGCGCCTCGGTCGGCTTGACCTTGCAGCGGACGATCCCGTCGTTGCCGAAGGTGATGACCTCCGTGCGCGTCTCGATGGACTTGGCCACCGAGCTACCGCCTCTCTCCGACATCCAATTGCCGGAGCCAGTCGAGCGCGGGCTCGGGCTCGGCGAAGAGCTTGAGGGGGAAGATCGTCTTGTTGATGCCGAGGAAGAAGTTGCCCATCATCCGCGAGATCGCCGAGCGGACGAGGAGCGCGACCGCGGCGCAGACCTTCGCGTTCTCGGGGCCGGCGTAGTACTCGCGGGCGTCGCGGGTCGCCGACGCTGCGTGGGCTCGCATGTCGATCAGCGCCAGGCGGCGGACACCGCCCGCGACCTCAGAGAAGCCGCGGACGTTCTCTTGAGCGTCCTCGAGACGGGTGACGAGGCCAGGGTGGATCACCGCGCGGATGATCCCGTCCTCGCCCAGCCAGATCTTCTCCGTCCGTGTGGTAAGGACCCCTTCGCTAGGAACGACCAGCTCGCTCATCGACAGCCCTCCGCCACTACTCAGACGACGTGGGGGCGCGAAGCCTCACCTAATACGCCGTCTTGCGTGGCGGCCCGAGGATAGCAGAGACGCCGCGCTACCAGGTGAAGATGCCCTGTCCAGGAGTCAGGACGTTCTTGGGGTCGTATTTGAGCTTGGCGACCGCGAAGTCCCACCACTGGTCGCCGAAGTGGTCGTGCCAATCCTGTTGATCGAAGGGCACCGACGAGATGGCGTAGCGCTTGCCGCCGAGATCCCGGAGGTCCTCGTAGATCGCGCGGTTCTTGGCGACGAGCTGACCCGCGAGCTCCGGCGGCACGGCGGTGCGGAGGATCGAGAACAGGTAGCAGTTCTCGCCGTCGGGGAGCGTCATGAACGGAGTGGTCACCTTCGCGCGCTTGAACGGGTAGATCAGGATCGGGCCCTGACCCGTGTCTGCAAGCGTGGTCTGGTCGAGGACCCCTTGGATGAAGCCGTTGGCGACGTCGCCGGGGACGAACATGTCGATCCACGGATGCGGCAGCCCCCAGGCGCCGATCTGCTTGAGGAACGCGACGAGCGGCGCGATCCGGTTGGCGAAGTCGAAGTACGGCATATCCGTGACGACCTCGGTGCCCGGGTTGTTGCTGAGGTCGCCGGTGAGCGCGACGTCGTCGGGCTCGTCGCCGGGGGTGAAGTACTTGACCAGCTCGATCTTGTAGATCCAGCCGGTGCCCCCGGGGTGGGGCTCGGCGAAGCCCTCGACGTAGTCGAAGCGGTCGTCGTCGATGACCATCTCCTGGTCGGCGGTCATCGCCGCGAGGTCGTCGTAGTAGGCGTGGTACATGCGCGCCATCGGCGGTACGTCGACGAGACGGACGCGGGCGCGGACGATGATCGCGAACTGGCCGAGCCCCGCGCGGACCGCGTGGAAGAGCTTCTTGTGCTTCGTCGGCGAGCAGGTGACGAGCTTGCCCTGGCCGGTGATCACCTGGAGCTCGAGGACGTTGTCGACCTGGAGGCCGTGGCGGAAGGCCTGGCCGCCGATGCCCCCGACCGACGAGGTGCCGCCGATGCTCAGGTCGATGTAGTCGGTCAGCGTCGGCGGGCTCTTGCCCTGCGGCAGCGTCGCCTGGAGGAGCTCGACCCAGCGGACGCCGGCGTCGACGACCGCGTAGTCCGCCCCGATCTCGTGGATCTCGCACAGCGCGGACATGTCGATGACGACGCCGCCGCCGACCTGCGACTGGCCGTAGGTGCTGTGCGTGTTGCCGATCATGCTCATGCCGCCGACCTTGATGTCGTGCTTGTTGGCGAACCTGATCAGCTTGCGGATGTCGTGGATCGACCCGGGGATGAGGACGGCGACCGGGGCCGCGGAGATGATGTGGCCGAAGTCGTCAGCGGCCTCGTCGAGGAGCGAGCCGGCGAGGACGAGCTCGCCGTCGAGGTCGGGGATGTCGATGGTGTCGTTGTCCGGCTTGGCGGCCCAGACCCCGCGGCTCGGGCTGTATGCGGCGACCGCCGCGGCTGAAGCGAGCGCACCACGAAGAAATCCACGACGATTCATATCCCAACCTCCGATGTAGAAGGGTGCGCCCCGGTCTCGGCCAGTGTCGTCTATCTACCTACACCGAACTGGCGAGACGCCCCCAAAGGGCACCCGTTCCATTAGTGTCGTGAGTTGGGGGACCGGATCACGACATCGGGGAGAAAAACGAAATTCAGGGAGAGGTTGTCCTACCTCTGCGTCCATCGCCGCACGCTGTCGCACGGCCGCGAATGCGTCGATGTCGCGTCGTTGCGATGTCGCGGCCTAACGAGGCCACCGTGATAGGCTCGCGTCATGGTGCCAATGAGCGATGGTGGCGACGCGTCGCCCTACGACGTGATCATCGTCGGCGGCCGCCCTGCTGGGGCGAGCCTCGCCGCGCGCCTCGGGGCCGCGGGCCTCCGGGTCCTGATCCTCGATCGTGCGACATTCCCGAGCCTGCCGGCGGTCTCGGCCCCCTTCCTGCTCCCGCACGCGCTCGAGCTCCTCGACGAGATCGGCGCGGATGAGGCGGCGTACGCCGAGGCGACGCCGAGGCTGCGCGCGTTCGTTCTCGAGATCGGCGACTACTTCCGCAGCGTCTTCCCCTTCGACGTCGAGATCGCCGGCCGCGACTACTTCTATACGATCGATCGCGCGCGGCTCGACAGCACGCTCTGGCGCAACCTCGAGCGCTTCCCCTCGGTGACCGCCTGGGAGGGCGCCAAGGTGACGGAGCTCGTCCGCGAGGGCGACGGTCGCGTCGCGGGCGTCGTCGTCGACCGTGACGGCGCGATCGTCGAGTGCCGCGCGGCCGCGGTCGTCGGCGCGGACGGCCGCTTCTCGCTGGTCGCCCGTAAGGTCGACGCCGCCATCACCGAGGAGCGCGCCGACGTTGTCACGACCGTCTACTACGACTTCTGGGAGGGCGTCGCCGACTACGACGACAGCGGCCAGCAGCTCGCGCAGATCTACTCGTCGTGCGACGGCTTCTCCGCTGTCGCCATGCCGACCGCGGACGCCAAGACGATCGTCCTCGTCCAGGGGCGCGCCGACTACTTCGCGGCGCTGACCGGCGACGCCGAGGCCAACTACGAGACCCTGCTGCGCGCGCGTCCGCGGATCTGGCGGCGCCTCGCCGGGGCGACGCGGCGAGGCAAGGTCGCCGGGATGAAGCGGGTGGGCAACCTCTTCCGCGAGGCCGGCGGCCCGGGCTGGGCGCTCGTCGGCGACGCCTACCACCAGAAGGACTCGATCGACGCCCAGGGGATCTACGACGCGCTGATCGGCGCCAAGCTCCTCGCGCGCCACCTGATCCGCTGGCGTCGCGGCGAGGTCGGCTGGGAGGCGGCGGTCGCCAGCTACAGCGACGAGGTCTACGCGGTCTGCAAGCCGATGTTCGAGGCGACGATGGGCCGCCTCGAGCGCGAGATCTACTCGGCCCCGCCGCCAGCGGTGGCGAAGACGATGATGCGCTGGATGCTCACGCACCCCGAGTACGGGCGGCGCTACGCCGAGTTCGTCACGCGTCGCTTCGATCCGGCGACCTTCCTGACGCCGCCGCTGATCCTCAAGTTCGCGGCCAAGGGCGCGGTCCAGCGGCTGCGCCGTCGCCTCGGCGGCGCCGACCCGACCGATCCGCTGGAGCTCGCGTAGGCTACGGCAGCGCGAAGGCGCGGACCGAGTCGCTGCCCTCCGCGTGGCAGATGACGCAGGCGCTCGGCGTGCCTGCGTAGAGCGGCGACTCGAGGTCGTCGTCGGCGTACTCCTCCCAGTACCAGCCGTCTTCGGTCTTCTCCATGAGGGCGACGAAGCGGAGGGTCCCCTCGTCGTCCTCCCAGCCGTCCTTGACGATGATCGAGCCGACGGGCCACGCGTCGAGGGTGTCGGGCTCGGCGAGGAGCGCCTGCTCGACGACGTCGTTGATGTAGATGTCGACGAAGCTGCCGTGGGGTCCGGAGGACGGGTTGAGCGGCGCGGCGAAGTCGCCGGGGGCGCGCGCCCACTCGCGGTAGCCCGCGACCTCGGCGAGGAGCGTCGCGCCGCCCGCGGTCGCGCCGTCGCTGTCACCGGCCCCGTCGGCGCACGCGCCGAGGGGGAGCGCGAAGAGGACGACGAGGGCTGCGGCGGCGAGGCGGTGATGGGCCATGGCGGGAGCAGCCTAGCAGCCCGCGGGGAAACTCGACATGACGTCGCGGCGGCGGCTTCGCCGAGGTGTCGCGGCGGGGCCCCGTGTGACCGGCGGCCTCTGCCTGCGAGCGGCGCGGAAAGGCGGTACAACCCCGGCGATGTCACGCCGTCGCCCCTCCGCCCGCGCGAGCGCGATCCGGGTTCTCCGCCAGATCGATCAGCGCCGCGGCTTCTCCAACCGGATCCTCGCCGAGGAGCTCGGCAAGAGCGGGCTCGATCGCCGGGATCGCGGCTTCGTCACCAACCTGGTCTACGGCGTCCTCCGCCACCGCGCGCGCCTCGACGCGCTGATCGATCGGGTCGCCCGGCGGCCGGCGGGGATCCGCGGGCGGGCGCGGGAGATCCTCCGCGTCGCCGCCTATGAGCTGCGCGAGCTCGACCACCCGCCGCACGCGGCGATCTCTGAGGCGACCGCCCTGATCGCCGACTTTGATCGCGGCGGCGGGCTGGTGGCGGCGGGCCAGGCGATACTCTCGGCGATCGCGGCCGACGGCGCGGCCCTCGACGCGAGCCTCGAGGAGGGCAAGCCGCTCGACGTTCTCGCCGCGCGCTGGTCGGTGCCGCGGTGGCTCGCCGGGCGGTGGATCAAGCGCCTCGGGCCGGACCGGGCGCTCCGCAGGGCGCGGGCCCAGGCGGAGCCGCCGAGCCTCGACCTCCGCGTGGACCTCGGACGCGCCGCGTTGGAGGAGGTCGTCGCGCGGCTGCGTGACGACCTCGCCGGCGTCGTCGAGCCGGTCGCCGACCAACCCCAGGCGCTGCGCGTCCGCGGCGGCGGTGACCTCAGCCAACACCCGCTCTACGTCGCGGGGATCGTGTCGATCCAGGCGCTCGGCGCCCAGCAGCCGGCGATCGCCCTCGCGCCGCGGGCGGGCGAGCGGATCCTCGACGCGTGCGCGGGGATGGGGACCAAGACGCTCCAGATCGCCGAGCTGATGGGGCGGCGCGGGGCCATCGTCGCCGCGGATCAGAGCGCTGAGCGCCTGGCCGAGCACGCGGCGCTCGAGCGCCGCGGCGGCCTCGACAGCGACGGGCTCGAGCTCTCGATCGTCCGCGGTGATCTCACCGAAGAGGTCGCGGACATCGACGGCGGCGGGCCCTTCGACGGCGTCCTCCTCGACGCTCCGTGCACCGGCCTCGGCAACCTCGCGCGTCACCCAGAGCTCCGATGGACCCGCGAGTACGCCGACATCGCGACCTGCGCGGCGCTCCAGCGCCGCCTCCTCGAGGCGTGTTGGGAGCGCGTGCGGTCGGGCGGTCGCCTCGTCTACGCGGTCTGCTCGCTCGAGCCCGAGGAGGGCGAGGCGTTGGTCGCTGGCTTCGCCGATGCGCGAGGGCTTCGGATCGTCGACGAGGCGACCTGGACCCCCGAGGAGCACGCCTGTGACGGCTTCTACCTCGCGCGGGTCGAGGGCTAGGAGGTCATCGCGCGCGACATGGCGCTCACGACGAGGGGGCCTCGCCGCGGGCAGCGGGGTCCGCCGGCCTCCACGACGGCGCCTCCCGCATTCGTCTCCAGCGAGGCTGAGAAGCTCGTCGATGACCTACGCACGCGCGCGTGAGCTGTGGGAGACTCTACGGGTGAGGCGAGCGCGAGGCGTCGTGGGTGTTGTGTTGATCCTGGTCGGGTGCAGCGCGTCGGGCGGGGACGCGGGGTCGCGCCCGCTCGATCGCGGCGCAGTATCTGGCGAAGAGGACAGGTCCAAGGGGCCGCGTGACGACGCCCTCGCGCGAGTATGTGCGTCGCCTTGCGCGGGCGACTTCGCCTCGGTGACGGTCTTTCGCGACGCCGAGGGGCGAGCGGCGCGTCTCGTCTTCGACGGCGATCTGGAGGCCTGCTCGCACCCGCCGCGGCGCTACTTCGACGCCCGCGGCGAGGAGACCCTGGTGATCGCGGAGCGACCCGTCGCGCCGGGCTCCGAGGACGCCGAGGCGCTCGCGGCGGCGCAGGACGCCGAGGTCGCAGGCCTCCGCAAGGCGGAGACGCTGCGCTGCCGATAGGGGGTAGCGAGGTCGATGTCGCGCGTCGGGGCGGCCGCCGGGCTCGAAAAAAAAGTATTGATATAGTCTTGACTCTGCTGATTCGTCGCGCTACACCCAAACCCACGAGGTCAAGCACCATGTCGCGTCGCGCAAATCAGCACGGGTCCTATCGAAGCAGCTCGCCCCTGGCGAACAGCCTGCTCCCCGTGTATCTGCCGCTACCGGGGCTTCTACCTCGCTTGCCAGGCGCCCTCCTCGGGTAGGCTCAGCGCACCGCTGACGTACAGAGGGGGCGGGCCGTAGGGCTGCGCCCCTTCGCCGTGTAGGGCCCCCTGGAGGGGCTCGCGGGTCGGCGACCGTGAGGGGCCTGCTCCTGGAGGGCCGAGCGCCGCGGGCGTAGGCGAGCGATTGTCGCTCGTCCGTCGCCGAGAGCGACGACGAGAGTGTCGACCGGAATGTCGACACTTCGCGGGACGGGTGCGGCTTGGGTACGCATATTGACGTGGGTTCTATGTGCGTACCTCGATGTGCTCCCGAGCGAGGTCGCTGCGCTCGCGGTGACGAGTTCGCGCGACGACGCGGACACACGCACTCTCGTCGCGGGAGTGGGCCGAGCGCTGCGCCCGTGCGGGCAGCGCGTGAGAGAAGGACACGATGCCCCGCGGCGGGGGGAGAGAGGACGGTGCGAGGTGAGCCGAGACGGCTATACGACCCCGCAGGACGCCAAATTGGCTGTGGCAACGCTCCGTAAAAGCGTGGTGCGCGAGCACATGGGGGTTCGAGTCCCTCCCTGCGGAATGAACAAGCGAAGAGGAACAGGGCTGTAGCGCAGTCGGGTCAGCGCGCTCGCTTCGGGAGCGAGAGGACGGGAGTTCGAGTCTCCCCAGCCCTATCAACACGGACAGGACGCCCGCGGAGGCGGGAGAGAGGACGGTGCGAGGTGAGCCGAGACGGCTATACGACCCCGCAGGACGCCAAATAGGTATGGCAGCGCTCTGTAAAAGCGTGGTGCGCGAGCACATGGGGGTTCGAGTCCCTCCCTGCGGAAAGACACGAGTCGCCTCCTCAATTGCGAAGAGTGAGGGCTCCTACGGGACGTAGCGCAGCTTGGTAGCGCGCCGGTCTGGGGGACCGGAGGGCGCGGGTTCAAATCCCGCCGTCCCGAATAGATCTCATCAAGGCTGGGTTACGGCCCAGCTCTGCCGGAGTGGACAAATTGGTAAAGCCGCTCGGTTGAGGGCCGAGAGCTCGAGAGAGGTTGGGGGTTCGAATCCCCCCTCTGGCAACGACAGGACGAAAAAATAGAGGCCGCCGTGGGGGTGGACAAAGTGGAAAAGTCGCTCGGGTCAGATCCGAGAGGCCGCAAGGCGTTGAGGGTTCGAACCCCTCTCCCCGCAACGACGAGACGAGACGAGACGAGACGCGAAGAGATGCGCGCGCCGGAGTGGGCAAACTGGAAA
>JAGQIT010000332.1 GCA_020431135.1 Myxococcales bacterium
GACGACCCCGCCGGCGCCGCCGGTCGAGCTCCACCGCAGCGCCGCCCCCCTGGCGATCAAGACGAAGACCGACCGCGACCCCGGCTTCCGCCTCGATCCGCTGATCGCGATGCACGCCCTCGCCGCGGCCCCGCAGGCCCCCGGCTTCGGCGCGCCGCTCCGCGATCCGACCCTCGCCTACGACGACGACCTCCTGACCGCGGCGACCTGCACCCCCAACGAGGGCGACCAGTCGACCTGCGCCCTCGGGCTCGCCCTCCCCGCGGACGCCGAGGTGACGATGCTCCGCCTCTTCCTCGCCGCCGGCCCCGACTACCGCGACTACATCGGCGCGCCGCGACCGAAGAGGATCGCCGTCCACACCGACGCCGGCAAGGTCGAGCTCGACTACCCCGACAGCGCCGCCCACCACTTCGTCATCTTCGCCGAGCCCGTCGCCACGAAGGGCCTCAGCGTCGAGGTGCTCGAGGTCTACAAGGGGCGCTCCGGCGGCGACCTCCACTTCGGCGAGGTCGAGGTCTACGGGACCGCCGGCGCCGCGCGGGCGCCCCTCGGGCTCGATCCGCGGCACGCCTTCGTCTACTTCGAGACCCAGCCGTGGAAGGACAAGGGCGGCGGCGAGCACACCGTGAAGATGACGTGGCTCGAGACCCTCGGCTACGAGGGCGTCGGCGTGCCCGGGCCGCGCCGCCGCTGGCTCCGGGGGATCGCCGCCTTCGGCCGCGCCGAGGATCGCTTCGTCCTCGTCGAGCGCGGGCTGTCGTCGACCTGCGACGCGCCCGAGGTCGGCTACCTCCTGATCGACCGGACGACGCGGATGATCTACCCGCTCGGGCCGATGGCCGGCGGCGGCGCAACGATCCACCGGCACAGCGGCGGCCTCGGCTACCTCATGGTCCCCGCGGGGATCCCCGCGGACGCCGGCCCCTCCGACGCGCTGAAGGGGGTGCGTTCGATCGTCTTCGATCCCGAGGCGGGGAGCTTCGACCGCCGCCGCGGCAAGGCCAAGCTCGCGCTCGCCGAGCAGCTCCGTGACGGCGGCTTCGACGACGCCTATCGGCGGCCCGGCGGCGTCGACCTCGACACCTACGTCCGCGACCCCGAGTCCCACTGCGCCGCCCTTGACGACGCCGGCGTCGCGGCTGCCCTCGACAACTCCGAGGTCTTCAACGCCGAGAACCCGGGCGAGTGGTGGGCGTGCAGCATCGGCGACGGCCACCGCGTCGTCCTCGGCCGCGACGAGGCCTGCGGCGAGGCGGCCTCGGTGATGGTCCGGACCCCCGAGGGCGAGCTGCGCCGCCGCGCCGAATTCCCCGCCGGGGCCGGCCCGCGGCGGATCGCGGTCGAGACCGACCCTTCGTTCCCGGGCGTGCTCGTCGAGGTCGGCAAGGAGAGCGGCGCCGCCTCCGACGTCGTCCCCGTCAACATCGACCACCTCGACGAGGCGATCCTCCGCGACGCGAGCCTCGCCGCGCGACCGCCGGCGGCCTGCGGCGCCTGCCTCCTCGACTACGGGGCGCCGACCGAGCCGACTCCGGCGACCGACGACGACAACGACGACGACGACGACGACGACGATCCTGCGACCGACGACGTGGCCGCGCCGACCGACGCGCCCTGAGGCCGCGCCCCCGTCGCCCCACCTCGAAACCGCCGGCGCGATCCGATATTCTGGCCGTCGGATGCCCGGGTGGAGCGCAGAGCGGCTGACACGCGCCCTCGACGCGCGCGCCCGAGACGAGCTCAACGCCCTCGCCCGCGATCTGATCCCCGCGGTCGTCGCCGGGCGGGCGATCCTCCTGGCGAAGCGCCCCTACCTCCAGGCTCACGGGCCGAACAAGGACGACGACGTCCAGGAGGTGTTGGTCGCGCTCTTCCGCGACGACGGCCGGATCCTCCGCAAGTTCGACCCGACCGTCGCGCGCCGGCGCGAGGGCGACGACGACGCGGCGCTCCGGCGCTTCGTGATTGGAATCACATGGAACGTGCTCCAGCGGAGCTATCAGAAACGCCGGGTCCGCTGGGAAGAGCTCAAGGAGGACCTCGTGACCGCCGACCCCGACAGCGCCCTGCTCCGCGGCTTCGCCCGCTTCGCCCGCGTGATCGATCTCGAGCGGGCCGTCGACGCCCTGTCGGCGAGCGATCGCGCGCTCTTCTCGATGATCTACGTCGAGCAGCGCGAGCAGGCCGAGTGCTGCGCGAGCCTGGGGATCGCGGCGAACACCTTCCAGGCGCGCAAGTCACGGCTGCTCAAGCGGCTGCGCGGGCACCTCGAGGAGCGCGGCCCCGCGACCGCGACAGGAGGCGCCCATGGCTGAGCGCGAGCCCCTCGACCTCGACCTCGACCTCGACGACGACGCCCGCGCGATCATCGAGGCTGTCCCTAAGGCCTGGTTCGACGCCGCCGCCGGCGACCTCGACCTCGAGGCGATCCGCGCCGCCGACGTCGACGCCGACATCGATGACGCGAGCCTGCGCGAGCTCCTCCGCCCGGTCGACGACGATACGACCGCCGCGATCTCGGAGCGCGCCGTCGCGGGCTTCTTCGCCGACACAAGCGGTCCAGCGCTCGCGGTCGTCGATCCCTCGGTCCCGGTGCTCCGCCCCGGCTTCGCCGGCGAGGCCGAGGATCCGCGGCTCCCGCCCCTCGCTCGGACCGCCGATCGTCGCCCCTGGTGGCGCCTCGGCCTGCCGCTCGCGGCCGCCGCGATCCTCCTCGTCGTGATCGTCGATCGCTCGCTCGTCGACGGGCCTGGCGAGCTCCGGGTCGACCCGGCGACCCACTACCAGCCGGCGACCGCGGCGGTTGAGGACGGCCGGTCGACGCCGGATTGGCCGAAGGCGCCGACGATCCCCGTCCCCGGCGGCTTGCCGCACGACGAGCTCACGGGCGAGCCCGAAGAGGAGGAGACCCCGCGGACCAAGCCGCAGCCGAAGGCGCTGGATGGCGTCCCCGGGGGCGTCCCGGGCGGTGTCGTCGGCGGCGTCGTCGGAGGCGTCGCGGGCGGCGTCGCCAAGACCCCGCATGAGCCCGCCGACGACACGCTCCCAGACCCCGCGAACGCGATCATCCCCAAGCCGGGTCGAGACGCGGCGCCGACCGTCGAGCGGCCGATCGAGGCCGTGATGGAGCACGGCCTCTACACCCCGGACCCGCAGCAGAAGGCGCTGTCGACGACCAAGGCCGCGACCTTCGACGGCCGCCCCTGCGCCAACGAGACCACCTTCTGCGTCGACGCCCGGGGTCGCACGAGCGACGTGCGCACAGCCAGCCGCTGCTACGACCCCGCCGTCGACGAGGTCTGCCGCGACACCGTCTCGACCTGGCGCTTCAAGCCCTTCATCGTCGACGGCGAGGCGACGAAGGTCTGCACGACCGTCCGCTTCGACCTCAAGTTCAACAAGCGGCGCTAGGGACCCCTCGCCCGTGGCACTCGTCGACACCGCGCGCAGGTCGAGGCTCCCGTCCGGGGCAGACGCCCGAGTCGCGCCCGCGGCGGGCCGCGCGAACCGCTGCCGCGCGACCCGAACGCGCGCCGCCGTCGACCTGTCGAAAGAGACATGAAGCTCCCCGCGACGCTCCCCCGCCCCCTCGTCGGCCTCGCCCAGCTCGCGCTCCTCGGCGCCGCGACGGCGGCGCTCCTCGGCCTCGTCGGCGGCCTCCTCCTCGACGTCTGGATCGCCGACCTCCTCAACCACTTCGTCGGCCAGTACCTCGTCATCGCCGCCGTCGCGTCGGCGCTCGTCGGCCTCACCCGGCGCTGGCGCTGGCTCGCCCTCGGGATCGCCGTCGTCCTCGTCGACCTCGCCCTCGTCGCGCCCCTCTATCTGCGACCGGACGTCGGCGCCCCCGTGAGCGCCGAGCGCCTGCGCGTCCTCCAGCTCAACGTCCTGTCGAGCAACCACGCCTACGAGGAGGTCAAGGACTACCTCGCGCGCAGCGACGCCGACGTCATCTTCGTCCAGGAGGTCAGCGCCACCTGGGCCGCCGCGCTCGGCGACGTCGCCGGCTATCGGGTGGTCGAGGCGCTCGCGCGGCACGACAACTTCGGCATCGCCGCCCTCGTCCGCGACGATCGCCCGAAGCCGCATGTCGAGGTTCTCGAGCTCGTCCCGGAGCTGCCGGCGCTCGCCCTCGCGGTCGAGCTCGACGGCGCCGCGATCGCGCTCCTCAGCGTCCACACCCTGCCGCCCGGCTCCGCCGACTACGCGCGCCGCCGCGATCGGATGCTCGCCGCCGCCGGGGTCTGGGCGGACGAGCGCCGCGGCGCCGGTGAGATCCCGGTGATCGTCGGCGACCTCAACACGACGCCCTTCTCGCGATCGCTGCGCCACCTCCTCGACGACGCCGACCTCGTCAACTCGCAGGCGGGCCACGGCCTCGCGCCGACCTGGCCGACGGGCCCGTGGTTCGCGCGGGTGCTCTTCGCGATCCCGATCGATCATCTGCTCCACGACCGGCGGCTGATCACGACGGCGCGCGAGGTCGGCCCGGAGCTCGGCTCCGATCACAGGCCGCTGCGGGTCGAGCTCGGGTTGCGCCACTGATCGCCCCCCACCTGCGATCGTGCGTCGCCGCGTCGCCGTGTCGCCGCGGACCGCTCGCGCCCGCTCGCGCGCGTGGAGCTCGGGCCCCTGCGCCGAGCTGAGCCCGCGAACGGGGACCCGCGCAGACCCTCGAAAAAAAATGTTCGCGCGGCCGTCAGGATCCCCGACCGCCGCGGAAGAGAGAACAAGACGCCCGCTGCGGCCGCCCGCCGGCTCGTTCGCGCTGTCGCTATGCGACCGCGACGAGCCGTCACGGGGGACGTGTCGCCTCAACCCGAGGCCTGTCGGCGCGGCGGCGGAGGAGGGACCGATGTTCGAACACTACATGAGCTACCAATACGCGGACCCGCGGCGCCAGCGGATGATGGGGATCGCCGCGACGATCTCCGGCGTCCTCACCCTGTCGATCGTCACCTTCGCGTGGGCCGCCAACAAGATGGACGTCAGCCGCGTCGAGCCGCCGGCGAGCAACTACGTGGTCTTCCAGCTGACGAGCGAGGATCCGCCGCCGCCCCCTCCGCCGCCGCCGGCGGGGAGCCTCGACAAGGACGACGGCGAGGACTCGAACAAGCCCGCGGCCGCGGACACGATCCCCGACGAGGCGCCGCCCGAGGAGGAGCCCCTCGCCGCCCCCGACCGGGCGCCCGATCGGATCCCCAAGCCGCGCGGCGGGAGCTCGGGTAGCCGCGTCCCCGGGGTCCCTGGTTCGGGCGGCTTCGGCGTCCCGGGCGGGCCGATCGGCGTCGGCATCGGCACCCCGCTCAATCAGCCGCGGATCCCGCGGCCGGAGACCAAGCAGCCCGCGCCGACGCCGATCTCCGCGGTCATGGCCCAGGCCGTCTTCACCCCCGACCCCGACCGCGCCAAGCTCGCGAGCACCCGCGCTGGGATGTTCGACAAGCGCCCGTGCACCAACAAGACCTCCTTCTGCGTCGATCCCCGCGGCCAGGTCGTCGACGTCCGCACGCGCAAGGGCTGCTACGACAACAAGGTCGACGCGATCTGCCGCGAGACCGTCGCCAAGTGGCGCTTCAAGCCCTTCGTCGTCGGCGGCCGCCCGCAGAAGACGTGCAGCGTCGTCCGCTTCGACCTCGAGTTTCGCGACTGAGGCCCGCCGTGACCGACGCGACAGACGGAAAGGACGACAGACCTCGACCCGCGCCGCGCCGACGAGCGCGCGGCGCGGTGCGCTGGGCGCCTTCGAGCGCCCATGTAACATGTCCTAAGGAACCTGCTTCTAGAGCGCGGGCGCGAGGACGACCTTGCCGAAGTTGCGCCGCTCTTGGATATAGGCGTGGGCGGCCGCAGCCTCCTCGAAGGCGAAGACGCGATCCACCACCGGGTCGAGGTCGCCGGCGACGACGGCCGCCAGGATGGCCTCCGTCATGGCGGTGAGCGCCGCGACCTCCTCCCAGAGGTGGCCCATGTTGACGCCGTAGACCCCGCGGTTGTCGTTCATCAGCTCGACGGCGCCGAAGCGCGGCATCGACAGGAGGCCGCGCAGCGCCGGGATCAGCTTGCGCTTGGTCTGCGGCGCCAGGCTCGACGCGCCGTAGGCGAAGAGCCGGCCCATCGGCGCCAGGCAGCGGTAGCTCTTGCGCAGCGACGCGCCGCCGACCCCGTCGAGGGCGATGTCCACCCCGCGGCCGCCGGTGATCTCCTTGACCGCGCGCTCGAAGTCGACGCTGCGGTAGTCGATGCAGTGGCTGACGCCGAGCTCGCGCAGGCGGGCGTGCTTGCCGGCGCTCGCCGTGCCGATCACCTCGGCGCCGCGCCAGCGGCAGATCTGCAGCGCCGCCTGGCCGACGCCGCCGGCCACCGCCTGGACGAGCACCCTCTCGCCGGGCCGTACGCCGGCGATCCGCACGAGCATCATCCACGCGGTCAGGTAGTTCACGGGGATCGCCGCGGCCTTCTCGAAGCTCAGCCCCTCGGGGAGGAGCAGCGCCTGCGCGGCGGGGACGACGACCGCCTCGCTGTAGCCGCCGAAGCGGGTCATGGCGAGGACGCGCGCCCCCACCTCGAGCCCCTCGACGCCGTCGCCGAGCGCGTCGATCACCCCGGCGACCTCGTAGCCGACGACGCAAGGCAGCGGCGGCGCGTCGGGGTAGAGGCCGAGACGGGCCATGATGTCGGCGAAGTTCACCCCGCTCGCGCGCACCCTGATCCGGACCTCCCCAGGCCCGGGCTCGGGGTCGGCGACCTCGCGGAGCTTGAGGACCTCGGGGGCGCCGGCCTTGGCGATGACGATCTGTCGCATAGCGGGAGTATGCACGCGCGACGCTCTGCCCGCACTAGCGCCGCGGCCCGCCCCCGCGGGGCGCTACGGACAGCGCAAGACCAGCTCGCCCTCTCGACTGGTCTCGCAGGCGTCGCCGCACCGCTCGTCAGCCACGCAGGCGCACGTCGGCGGCTCGGCGCACGTCGGCGGGTAGGCCCGGCAGCCGTAGATCTCGACGTCGCCCTGCAGGACCACGCAGTACTCGGCGCCGAGCTTGCACATGCGCCAGCCGCAGCGATAGTAGCCGTCGGGCGGCGCGCACGTCCCTCGGCTGTCGAGGCTCACCGCCAGCTCGTCGGCGACGCAGTCGTGGAGATAGACCTCGCCGTTGCAGCCGCATACAGGCTCCTCCTCGCCCGCGGGCGGATCGACACAGCCGTCGTTGGGGATCCTGCACACGCCGGGCCCCCCCTGACCGCACGCCCCGTCGCGGAACTTGCAGTAGAGGTCGTCGACGTTGTCCTTGAAGCAGTCCTCCTCGCCGTAGCAGACGTCGCCGACCTGCCCGGACGTCGACGTCCCCTCGCCTGTCGACCCCGAGCCTCCGGTCGACGAAGAGCCGGTCGTCCCCGTCGACGTCGACGTCGACGTCGCGGACGTCGACGTCGCGGACGTCGACCCCCACGAGCCGCCGAGCTCCAGGCAACCAGAGAGAACGACGACGCCCGCAGCCCCGAGGATCGCCGTAGCCACGCCGCGCACGTCATGATCGTACACCAGGCCTCGGGAGCCCGCGGGCTGATAGACTCGCCGCCATGTCCGAACGTCGACGCCAATTCGACCGCGACGGCTTCCTCG
The DNA here is from genome assembly GCA_020431135.1 of Myxococcales bacterium. Classification (GTDB taxonomy): domain Bacteria; phylum Myxococcota_A; class Polyangia; order Nannocystales; family Nannocystaceae; genus JADJRG01. Next base: position 7,628 of record JAGQIT010000332.1, read on the forward strand.
TTCTCCCGGGCTTCGCCAGCCCCGAGGCCTGCGCGGGGCTGGTCGCCGCCGCCGAGCGGATCGTCGCCGAGACCGACGTCGACGCCCTCGAGACGATCTTCGACGCCAAGGGGCAGGGCCACGGCCGCGACCGCTGGTTCCTCGACTCGGGCCCCGAGGTCCGGGCGTTCCTCGAGGACACGCCGGAGGGCCCCAAGCGGGTGAACAAGCTCGGCCACGCCCTCCACGACAGGGTCCCCGAGTTCCGCGCGTTCTCCGATGACCCGCGCCTCGACGCCCTCGTCCGCGAGCTCGGCGTCGCCGCGCCGCGCCTCCTCCAGTCGATGCTGATCTTCAAGTACCCGCGGGTCGGCGGCGAGGTCCCGGCGCACCAGGACGCCTCTTACCTCTACACCGAGCCGGTCTCGGTGATCGGCCTGTGGTTCGCGCTCGAGGAGGCGACGCTCGAGAACGGCTGCCTCGAGGCGCTGCCGGGGAGCCACCGCCTCGGCCTGCGCAGCCGCTACCGCCGCGACGGCGATCGGGCGTTCACCGAGCGCCTCGACCCGCGGCCGTGGCCGCGCGCGGGCTGGCGTCCGCTGCCGGTGCCGGCCGGGACCCTCGTGGTCCTCCACGGCCTCCTCGCCCACCGCAGCGCCGCCAACCGCTCGCCGGATCCGCGCCGCGCCTACGCCCTCCATGTGATCGACGCGGAGACCGAGTACGCCGCCGACAACTGGCTGCAGCGCCCCGCCGACATGCCGCTGCGCGGCTTCTCGACGCCGGCCTAGCGGGCCGGGCGTGTCTGCGTGAGCGGCTCGTCTGCTCCGCCATACACTGCGGCCGAAGAGACAGACCCGCCGGGCGCCGCGTCGTCGCGGCGCCCGACGGGCGTGTTCAGGCGCTGCCTCGTCTTCTCAGCAGAAGTCGACGCACTCGTTGGTGCAGGCCTCGTCGCAGACGCAGCCGCCGATCGCGTTGAAGAGGTCGAGCGCCATCTGATCCGCCGCCTCGACGCACGCGTCGGCGCACGCCTGGGTCTGGCAGGCGCTGTAGCAGGTGTCGAAGGTCTTGCACGGGGCGTAGCTCTGGCAGGCGTCGTTTTGCGACTTGCAGGCGCCGAGGAGCGAGTCGTCGAAGCAGCTGAAGCAGGCGGTCTCGCCGACGCAGGTGCCCTCTTCGCAGTAGTCGGCCTCGGCGCAGGCCTCCCCGCAGCCGCCGCAGTTGGCGTCGTCGTATTGGACGTCGACGCAGGAGTCGTCGCAGATCGCCTCGCCGGGGGCGCAGCCCATATAGGCGTGGAACTCGGTCGACGACGTGATCACCTCGAGCCAGCCGACGGGCTGCACCGTCTCGCCGACGAGCTCGCCCTTCGTCGTCAGATCGGTGTGCAGGTCGCGGCCGCGGCGGGTGATCGAGAGGCTCAGGCCGTTGACCGTCTCGCCGCCGAGCGCCCCCTCGAGGGCCGCCCGCGGCACCTCGAAGGATCCGGCGGCGTCCTCCGCCTTGCAGGTGATCGTCCCGGTCGTGAAGTCCGCGGCGGTGACCGTCGCGGTGATCGTCACGTCGCCGCTGCCGGGGACCCACGAGATCGGGATGTCGCCGCTGCCGAAGACCTCGGAGAAGCCGATCTTGTCGAGCGTCGGGCTCGTCTGGATGAACTGCGTGCCGGTGAACTCGCGCTCGAACGCCTCGTAGCCGGCGCCGGCGGCCCCCGAGGCCTGCACCGTCGCCTTGCCGCCCGACGAGAAGGGCGAGCCGTCGTCGCCCATGAACGCGTAGGGCGGGAAGAGGGTGATCGGGATCGGCGTGCCGATGAAGCTCAGGGCGCCGGCGTCGAAGGTCTCCACCTTCTTGCAGCCCGTCGTCCCCGGCGACGGGAAGTAGCAGACCTCGCCGTCGCTGCACTGGGCGTCGCAGATCTGGAGGCAGGTCGGGGTGCAGCTGTCGCTCCAGCCGCAGTACTGGTCGGACTCGCAGCTCCCGTCGCAGTCGGGGATCTTGGCGAGCTCGCAGCCGGCGATGACCTCGTTGCAGGTCTTCGCCGCGCTGCCCTCGGCGTTGGGGATGAAGACCGCGGAGACGCTCGGGGTCGCCGAGCCGCCGGTCGCCGGGTGGCTCTCGCCGAGGACGATCGTGCCGAGCGCGTGGGGCTCGTCGGGCACGCCCGTGTCGCCCGTGTCGTCGGTGTCGCCGGTCCCGCTCCCGCTGTCGGTGTCGCCGGTCCCGCTCCCGCTCCCGCTGTCACCGGTCGGGTCGCCGGTCGGCCCGGAGCCGCTGTTTGTGGTGGACGTATTGCCAGTCGAGGCGGTGTCAGTGTCCGAGTCTTCGCCGCCGCCGCTGCAGCCGGCGGCGAGCAGGAAGAGGGAGGAGAGGAGGAGAACAGAGGGTTGAACGCGGCTCACGGGGGTCTCTCGCATGGTTTGAAGCCGCGCTTCCTACTACGGCGCTCGCTATGCGCGCTTGAATCGAACGGAGAGGAGGCGTGATTTTGCGCATCGCTGGCGGCGAAACATTGAGACGCCCCCGTGGAATGACGCCGCCAATCTCAGCGAAACTCACATATCACGACTATGCTGAATGAAATACATGCACTCGGCAATTGCCTAGTTGAGGTCCAATCCTGAGCTTCGGGACAGCGTCGAAGGACCTGCGCTCGACCCTCAAGCAGCGCGACGCGCAGCGGCGAGACGCCGCGCCGACCGGCGAGACGCCGCGAGCACCGGGCTCGCAGCCAGGAGCAGACGTCCCGGCCTCGCTCGCCCTCGCCGGGCCGATCTGGGCCGACGATTGCGCCGCGAGGCCACAAGGAACATTCACCGCGGACCGCTCGCTAGAGCCCCCGCGTCCACTCCGGGCGCAGCGGGATCGCCCCCGAGAGCGCCGCGTCGATCACCTGGACGATCCGCGCGCGATCGGCCGGCAGGCGGCCGCCGAGGGGCAGGTAGTTCGACGCGTGGTTGGTCCTGAAGAGCGCGTCGGTCGGCCGCGCCCGATCGACGATCGTCCGCAGCTCGCCGAGCATCGCCGCGACCGACGGGAGCTCGAAGCGGCCGCGGCCCTCGAGCTTCGCCAGCGGCGTCGACGGGACCACGGTCGTCGTCAGGGCGCCGAGGAACTCGGGGTCCATCGCCGTGATCAGGTCGCCGGTCGCCGCCGCGTGCTCGGCCGAGCGCGCGGTCCCGGCGACGCCGAGGAGAACGATCACCGAGATCTTCATGCCGGCGGCGTGGGCACGCCGCGCGGCCTCGACGTGCTCGGCGTGGGTCGACCCCTTGGCGATCCGCTTGAGGGTCTCGTCGTCACCGGACTCGGGGCCGATGTAGAGGAGCTTCAGGCCGGCCTCGCGGAGCTCGCGGAGCTCGTCGTCGCTCCTCTCGAGGATGTTCTTGGCGGTCGCGTAGCACGACACCCGGCGCAGGCGCGGGAGCGAGGCCGCGGCCGCGGCGAGGAGCGGCCGCCAGTGCTCCATCGGCATCCCGAGGGCGTCGCCGTCGGCGACGAAGAGCTTGGCGATCCGGGGGCCGTAGGCGACAGCCGCCGCCCGGAGATCGTCGAGGGTCTCGCCGAGGTCGCGCACGCGGTACTGCTTGTCGCGGTACATGTCGCAGTACGTGCAGTGGTTCCACGAGCAGCCGATCGTCGCCTGGAGGATGTAGGCGTCGGACTCGGAGGGCGGGCGGTAGATCTTGCCTTCGTAGCGCATGGCCTCGTCGGACCCGTCCTACCACCGCGTCGACGCGCGCGCACGTGGGGCGCGAGAGCGCGCGCAGCGGCCCCCTCGCGCTCTCTCCGCCGTTATCCACGTAGGCGTCCGGGTGATAGCCTGGGGCCGCTGTGATGACCGTAGCGTCGCACCTCTCCCGCGACGAGCGGCGGCCGCGGATCCCGGCTGTCCTCGCCGCCCTCGCCCTCCCCCTCGTCCTCGCCCTCGCCTGTTCGGACCCCGCGGCGGGCAGCGAGGCGACGAGCTCGACCTCGTCGACGACGACGTCCACAACCTCTACGACCTCGACCACGACCGGCGACGAGACCACCGACGCCTCGACGACCGGCGCCGACAACCCGGGCGCGCTCATCGTCCACTCCTTCGGCGAGTTCGAGCTCCAGCCCTACCAAGAGCGCTTCCGCTGCGCGATCTGGACGATCGGCAACGAGGAGGCGCTCTACGTCAACACCGTCCACCTGAGCAACGACGGCGGCTACCACCACTCGAACTGGTTCATCGTCCCCGACGACCTCTTCGAGGGGCCCGACGAGTTCTTCAAGTGCAGCGACCGCGGCTACACGGAGACCATCGGCGCGATCTCAGGCTCGGTGCTCTTCGCCCAGTCGACGCAGTCGCGCTACGAGACCCAGGCGCTGCCCGAGGGCGTGGTCGTCAAGGTCCCGCCGCGGCACAAGGTGATCAGCGAGGTCCACTTCCTCAACCCGAGCTCGGTGCCGCTGAAGACCGAGATGCGCATGGGCTTCGACCTCATCCACCCGGCCGAGGTCGACGTCGTCGTATCGCCCTTCCGCATGGACATCGGCGACCTCGACGTCCCCGCCCTCAAGCACAGCCGCAACCAGACCGAGTGCCTCTTCGGCGACAAGTACGCCGACTTCACCGGCCACCCCTTCGACCTCAAGCTCTACTACGTCCTCCCCCACTTCCACTACCTGGGCGAGCACTTCTTCGTCGACATCGCCGGCGGGCCGCGGGACGGCGAGCGGATCTACGAGCTCGACGGCTTCAACGGCGACGGCAACGGCCAGGTCTACGACCCGCCGATCGACATGAGCGGCGCCGCCGGCTTCCGCTTCGGCTGCGGCTACAACAACTGGACCAACAGCGACGTCCACTACGGCGTCGGCGACCAGGAGATGTGCACGATGCTCGGCCTCGCCGACGCCCACGCGCTCCTCGACGGCGTCGTCTCCGGCGGGACGATGGCCGTCGGCGTCGACGGCGAGACGGTCGTCATGGAGGGCCCCTGCGGCATCCTCACCGTCCCCAAGACCGCCGCCTACAGCATGCCCAAGGCCGAGGAGATCGCCGGCGAGCTCTACCTCCCGCCGCCTGGCCCTGGGGACAGCGACCTACCGCCGGTGAAGCCCTGCGCCGACGCCGACCCGGGGGCGACGCCGACGATCGAGGCGACGCTCAGCGACCTGCGCTGGGCGCTCTTCGAGCCGGGCTGCTCGTTCAACGCCTGCCACGCCATGGGCCCGAGCGGGGCCGCGGCCGGCCTCAACCTCCGCGGCGACGGCCTCCACGCCGCGCTCCTCGGCCACGAGCTCCAGGCCGACGCCGGCATGCCGCTCATCACCCCGGGTGACCCGAGCCAGAGCTGGCTCTACCGCCTCGTCTCCGAGTGCGCGCCGACGGACGCCGAGGGCAACGTCGTCGCCCAGGCCGAGCTCATCCCCATGCACCTGGGCAGCATGTCCGAGATCTTCCGGGCCTGCGTCGCGCGCTGCCCCATCGAAGACCTGCGGCCCGGCGATTTCTACATCAACAACGACCCCTTCAACGGCGGCCAGCACGTCCCGGACGTGTTCATCTACACGCCGATCTTCTTCGAGGACCGGCTCATCGGTTTCAGCGCCTCGGTGGCGCATCACATCGATCTGGGCGGCGGCGCACCCGGTCTGAACCCGAATGCCACCGATGTCCACCAAGAAGGCATCATCCTGCCGCCGAGCTGTTACAACATCGACCGGGATTGGAACGGTGGTCCGTTGGAACGGCTGCTGCGCGCCAACATCCGTATGCCGGACGCCACGGTCGGCGACTTCAACGCCCAGTTCGCCGCCAATCGCATCGGTGCTCAACGCGTTCGGGAGCTGTGCCGGAAGCATGGTGTCGAAACCGTGCTCCAGGTGATGGATGCAATCCAGGATTTCTCAGAGCGGCGCCTGCGGGCGGCGATTGCGGAGATCCCCGACGGCGTCTACGTGGGCGAGGATGCGCTGGACGATGACGCTCACGGCAGCGGTCCGCTACCGATTCGGGCCACGGTGACGATAGCCGGCTCGGACATCTCGGTCGACTTCGAGGGCAGCAGCCCGCAGGTGAAGTCGAACATGAACAATCCCTTCGCCTCGACGGTCGGCGCTACCGCCTCGGTCGTGAAGTCGGTGCTGACCGACGCGGACATCCCCTTCAACACCGGCAGCAGCCGCGTGCTCAAGGTCAGCGCACCGTACGGCAGCATTCTCAATCCGCGACCACCAGCACCGGTCCGGGCACGCCTGTTACCCAGCTACAGGGTCTTCGACGCGGTCATGAAGGCCTTCGCGCAGGTGGTCCCGGATCGCGTCATCGCCTCGGGTTACGACACCACCACCTCGGCCTGTCTGAGCCATCTGAGCGAGCGCGGCTACAACATCTATCTGGAGATATTCGGTGGCGGCTATGGCGCGGGCCCGCAGGGTGACGGTTGCGATGCGGTCGACAGCCCGCTGTCGAACTGCAGCAACATCCCCATCGAGGCCATCGACATGACCTACGATTTCTTTCGCGTGCTCGACTACAGCCTGGTCGAGCACTCCGGTGGAGACGGGCAACACCGTGGTGGTCTGGGCGTGCAGCGCATCTTCGAGGTGCTGTGCGACGACGTCACCTTCGCCACCTACGCGGATCGTTTCAAGATTGCGCCCACTGGTCTGTTTGGTGGTGGACCCGGCGCCTGCGCGCGAACCTGGGTGGAGCGTGGCAACGAGCGCATCGAGCTCGGCGCCAAGCAAAGCTTCCCGCTACGCCGTGGCGACCGATTGGTGCTGCAGACCGGCGGCGGCGGCGGTTACGGCGATCCGGCACTGCGCAGCGCCGCCGACCGTGAGCGCGACCGGCTCGATGGCCTGCACGGCCGGCGGCAAGGCTGAACGCGTGCCGATGGTTCAGCGCGCCCGACCGCGCGACAGCATGATAGCGACCGCGAACGCCGGCAAGGCGGTCGCGCCGAAAGCGCCGGCGTAGCCGGCGATCACGTAGCCCAGTCCGAACAGTAGCGGAAACAACGAC
>JAGQIT010000333.1 GCA_020431135.1 Myxococcales bacterium
TCGACCGGGGGGCCGCCGTAGCAGGCCATGAGGGTGAGGGCCATCAGCCCGCCGGAGGCCGCGGCGAGGAGCTTGCCGCCGACGCGCGACGGGGCCGGCGGCGCGGCGCAGTCGCAGCCGCAGTGGGGGCAGGAGGTCGCCGCGGGCGGCAGGAAGCCGGCACAGGAGGGGCAGGTCGATAGGGTCATTGGAACTCCGGACCGCGATAGTACCCCGCAGGGGCGACGCTGTCGCCCCGTCAGCTCGCGCGTCCGCGCCCGTCTCCGCGGCCGCGAGCGGCCCCGCGGTCGCGGCCGCCGCGGTGGGCTATCATCCGCCCGTGCTCCGCCGCCTCGAGGTCGTCCCCGGCGATCACTTCCCGGCCTACGTGGTCTGGGAGCTGACGCTGCGCTGCGACCAGCCGTGCCGCCACTGCGGCTCGCGAGCCGGGGCCGCGCGTCCCGAGGAGCTGACCGAGGCGCAGGCCCTAGGGGTCGTCGACCAGCTCGCGGCGATGGGCACCCGCGAGGTCGTGCTGATCGGCGGCGAGGCCTACCTGCATCCGGGCTTCCTCGCGATCATCCGCGCCCTCAAGGCCGCCGGGATCCGCCCCGAGCTGACGACCGGCGGGCGCGGGATCACCCCGGAGCTCGCGGCGGCGATGCGCGAGGCCGGGCTCTACAGCGCCTCGGTCAGCGTCGACGGCCTCGAGGAGGCGCACGATCTCATCCGCAAGGCGCCGGGGAGCCACGCCAGCGCCGTGGCGGCGCTCGGCCACCTCCGCGCCGCCGGCCTGCGGATCACCGCCAACACCAACATCAACCGGGTGAACAAGGGCGACCTCGAGGGGCTCTACGCGCTCCTGCGCGAGGCCGGCGTCCGCGGCTGGCAGGTCCAGATCACCGCGCCGCTCGGCCGCGCCGCCGATCGCCCGGCGATGCTCCTCCAGCCCTACGACCTCCTCGACGTCGTCCCGCGCCTCGCCGCCCTCAAGCGCCAGGCCTTCGCCGACGGCGTCGTCGTCATGCCCGGCAACAACCTCGGCTACTTCGGCCCCGAGGAGGGGCTGCTGCGCTCGGTCCACGAGGGCGGCCGCGACCACTGGCAGGGCTGCCACGCCGGCCGCCTGATCCTCGGCATCGAGTCGGACGGCGCGGTCAAGGGCTGCCCGTCGCTGCAGACCTACGCCTACGTCGGCGGCAACCTCCGCGAGCGCTCGCTGCGTGAGATCTGGGACGAGGCGCCCGAGCTCGCCTTCACCCGCGGGCGCACGGTCGACGACCTCTGGGGGTTCTGTCGGACCTGTCCGTTCGCGCAGGTGTGCCTCGGCGGCTGCTCGTTCACCGCGCACTCGATCTTCGGCCGCCGCGGCAACAACCCCTACTGCCACTTCCGGGCGCGGACCCTCGCCGCCGCGGGCAAGCGCGAGCGCCTCGTCCCCGGCGCGGCCGCGGCCGGGCTGCCCTTCGATCACGGCCTCTTCGACCTCGTCGTCGAGCCCCTGGACGCGCCCGAGCCGGCGGCCGCGGCCGCGCCGAGCGACCTCGTCCAGCTCAGCCGGCGGCCGCAGAGGAGCTGACCCGTGGCCGATCCTGCGGCGGACCCCGTCGGCGCCCCGGACCGCTGGGCGCGGCGCCACGTCGTCATCGCCGTCGTCGGCACGCTGCTCTTCGTCGGCCTCTTCGTCGCCGCCGCCGCCCTCTACCCCGGCGGCACCTGGCTGCGGCGCGCGGCGCCCGGGCACTCGCTCTTCGCCAACTACCTCTGCGATCTGATGCAGGAGCGGGCGCTCAACGGCGCGCCGGCGCGGCTCGGCTCGGTCCTCGCGCGCGTCGGCGCGGTGGCGATGTTCGTCGCCCTGGCGAGCTTCTACCACCTCGTCGCCCGCCTCGCGCCGCGGTCGAGCGCCCGCGGCCGCTTCGTCCGCCGCGTCGGCCTCTTCGCCTCCGTCGTCTCCTTCGCGGTCCCGCTCTTCCCCTCTGATCGCTTCCGCGTCCTCCACATCCTCGCGGTCGTCGGCGCCTTCGCCCCGGCCCTCGTCGCGTCGATCCCCGCGGCGCAGATCAGCTTTCGTGCGCCCGGCGCGACCGCCTGGATCAAGGCCGCCGCCCTCGTCACGCTGGTGGCTGGCGGCCTCGACGGCCTCCTCTACGCCTACGCCTACGGCTCCTACGCGATCGGCGTGATCACCCCCTGGGAGATCCGCCGCGAGCTCGAGTGGCTGATGCCCGCGCTCCAGCGGGTCGCCTCGTTCGGGCTGATCGCCTGGGTCCTCGCCGTCGCCGCCCGCCGCCCGGCGTGGACGCCGAGCGGGGAGCCGAGCGCGGACGCGTGAGCTGAGCCGTCGCTCACGGCGGAGAGAGGCAGACGCCGAGGCTCTCGAGCCCCTCGGGCGGCATCTCCTCGAACCACGGCGTGCAGGTCGAGCCCGGGAGCGCGGCGCAGGGGTCCGCCGCGTCGGTGTCGCACAGCGGCGTGCAGCAGGCGAAGCCCTCGCACGTCGGCAGGTAGCCCGCGTCGATGCACACGGAGCCGGTCATGCACTCCTGGAAGTCGCAGCTCTCGCCGACCGGGAGCTCCTCGAGCTTCGGCACGCAGACGAAGGCCCCGAAGCTCATCCAGGTGCACGACTCGT
>JAGQIT010000334.1 GCA_020431135.1 Myxococcales bacterium
GAGCTCCACACGGCCTTCGGCAACAACGTCCTCGCCGACGAGGAGGGCTACGTCCTCTACCTCAAGGAGGACCAGCTCGGCGGGCTGCCGGAGTCGTTCAAGGCCGCGGCCGCGGCCGAGGCCGAGTCGCGCGGCCACGCCGGCGAGTACGCGATCACAAACACGCGCTCGTCGATGGATCCCTTCCTCACCTACGCCGACGACCGCGGCCTGCGCGAGAAGGTCTGGCGGACCTACTACAACCGCGGCGACAACGGCGACGAGCACGACAACAACGCGATCATCGCCGAGATCCTCAAGCTCCGCGACGAGCGGATCGCCCTCCTCGGCTACGACAACTACGCGCAGTGGCGCCTCGAGGACCGCATGGCCAAGACGCCGGAGCGGGCGCTCGAGCTGATGATGACGGTGTGGCCGGCCGCTATCGCCCGGGTCAAGGAGGAGGTCCGCGACATGCAGAAGCTCGCGGACAAGGAGGCCCGCAAGGCGAAGGCCGAGAAGATCACGATCGCCCCGTGGGACTACCGCTACTACGCCGACAAGGTCCGCCTCGCCAAGTACGACCTCGACTCCGACGAGGTGAAGCACTACCTCCAGCTCGACAAGCTCCGCGAGGCGATGTTCATGGTCGCCGGCGAGCTCTTCGGCTTCGAGTTCACGCCGCTCGCCGCGGACAAGCAGGTCCCGGTCTTCCACCCCGACGTCAAGGTCTGGGAGGTCAAGGACCGCAAATCGGGCGACCTCGTCGGCCTCTGGTACCTCGACCCCTTCGCGCGCCCGGGCAAGCGCTCCGGCGCCTGGGCGACGAGCTACCGCGGGCACACGACGATCGACGGCGACAAGCTCGTCCTCGCCTCGAACAACTCCAATTTCATCAAGGGCAAGCCCGGCGAGCCGATCCTCATCTCGTGGGACGACGCCGAGACCTTCTTCCACGAGTTCGGCCACGCCCTCCACGCGCTGTCGTCGAAGGTCGACTACCCGACGCTCAACGGCGGCGTCCGCGACTACACCGAGTTCCAGTCGCAGCTCCTCGAGCGCTGGCTCTTCACCGACAAGGTGATCGACGCCTACCTCGTCCACGACAGGACCGGCGAGCCGATGCCGGCGAAGCTCGTCGCCAAGATCAAGAAGGCGGCGACCTTCAACCAGGGCTTCGCCACCGCCGAGTACCTGGCGTCGGCGCTGATCGACCTCAAGCTCCACATGGCCGACCCCGAGGGGCTCGACCCCGACCGCTTCGAGCGCGAGACCCTCGACGCGCTCGGCATGCCGAGCGAGCTGGTGATGCGCCACCGGACGCCGCACTTCGGCCACATCTTCTCGGGCGAGGGCTACTCCGCCGGCTACTACGGCTATATGTGGGCCGACGTGCTCACGGCCGACGCCGCCGAGGCCTTCGCCAGCGCGCCCGGGGGCTTCTACGACGACGACCTCGCCGCGGCGCTGGTGACCCACCTCTTCGCGCCGCGCAACGCCGTCGATCCTGCCGACGCCTACCGGGCCTTCCGCGGCCGCGACGCGGAGGTCGACGCGCTGCTCCGCGACCGCGGCTTCCCGACCGGCAAGAAGGCGCGCAAGAAGTAGAGTCGGCGCGCGCGGTCGGCGGGCTGAGGCGCCCCCGGAGATCTCACGAATCGCTGCGACCGCTGCGGCAATCGGCGTCATCGATGGCGAGCCGACGGGCGGCGCAGCGCCGCACCGCCGCTGCGGCCGCGACGGTCACGCGCCCTAGCGCGTCGGACGTCGCCGGCGATCCGCGGTAGCAGCGACGCCGCGCCCGCTGAGATACTCGGCCCCGGACATGAAGGGCGTGGATCTCCGCAGAGTCGACCTGAACCTGCTCGTCGCCCTGGAGTCGCTGCTCGAGACGACCTCGGTGACCGCGGCCGCGCGGCACACGGGCATCACCCAGTCGTCGATGAGCCACAACCTCCGCCGCCTCCGCGAGCTCTTCGGCGATCCGCTCCTCGTCCGCAACGGCCGCAAGATGGAGCGGACGCCGCGCGCCGAGGCCCTGCGCGCGCCGACGCAGCGGATCCTCGCGGAGATCCAGCGCCTCGTCGCCGCCGAGGACGCCTTCGATCCCGCGACGAGCCAGCGGGTCTTCGCGATCGCCTGCCCGGACCTCCTCGCGGCGATCCTCCCGGAGCTCCTCGCCTGCCTCCACCGCGACGGCCCCGCGGTCAGCCTCGAGTTCCACAGGCCGCCGCGGGGCGACGTCGCGGCGGCCCTCGCCTCGGGCGATGAGCTCGCGCTCGGGCCCCCGCGCGAGAGCGCGCCGGGGCTCCTCCAGCGGCGCCTCGGGACGGTGCGCTGGGCGGTCTTCGGCCGCGCCGGGCACCCCGCGCTCGCCGGGCCCCTGACCATCGAGGCCTACACGCGCTACCCCCACGTCCTCGTGTCGACCGGGACGCCGGGCCCTGGCTTCGTCGGCGAGGCGCTCGAAGCCGCCGGCGTCGACCGACGCGTCGGGCTCACGGTCGAGAGCTTCCTCCTCGCGCCGCACGCCGTGGCCGCCTCCGATCTCCTCTATACGGGGCCGTGGGAGCTGATCCGCCCCCATGTCGCCGGCATCGGCCTGGCCTCGCAGCCGCCCCCCGTGGCGCTCCCCGAGGTCCCCGTTAACGCCTATTGGCCCGAGCGCGTCCACCACGATCCCGGGCACCAATGGCTGCGCGAGCGCGTCGTACAGGTGGTGATAGAGATCCTCGGCGCCGACTAGCGGCCCGCACAGATGGCCGTCGCGTGCCCCTCCGGGCCTCGTCGACCCAATCGTGCCGCGACGTTGCGTCGAAGCGATTCGCCCTCGCGCGGTCCTCTTCGGATCGGCCCTGGAACAACGCGCGGACGAGCTCCTCGCGCCACTTGGGAGCGATCCCGCAGACGCTCGCCTGCGACGATCGTCCTGTGATGATTCGACGGACGCACGCCGGCGCCCATCGGTCTCGGCCAGTGCGCAATCGATCGCGTCGATTGTACAGCCGCCGACGTCGGACCTAGCCTATTCATAATGAAACGAACAAAGCTCCTCCTGCTGACTGCGCTGCTCATCGCGCCCCCTGGGTGTGTCCTCGTCGGCGACTCGCCGGTCGATAGCGCGAGCGCGGCGAGCACCGCGAGCACCGCGAGCGCCGGCCCCGACTCCGCGTCCTCGACCTCGGGGGGCAGCGCGAGCACGGACGCGTCGACGACCTCAGCCACGGCGACCACCACCGACAGCGGCGGCGTCGTCACTGCCGCCTTCAGCGACACGGAGTGTGACACCGACTGCGGCGACACCGACTGCGACACCGACTGCGTCGAGCCCGAGGGGTGGTGCGACGCCTTCGCGCAGGACTGCCCCGACGGCTACAAGTGCAGCGCCTACGAAGACGCGCCCGGGAGCGCCTGGAACGCCCTGAAGTGCGTGCCGATCCAGGGCGACGACGCCCCGGGGGAGCCCTGCACCGCCCTCGAGTCGCCGCTCAGCGGCCACGACTCCTGCGAGGAGGG
>JAGQIT010000335.1 GCA_020431135.1 Myxococcales bacterium
CGCTTGCCCTCGCCGACGCTCTCGGGCCCGCCGAAGCTTGCGGTGCGCCCGGCACCGCCGCGCCTCGGCGAAGCCGAGAGCGCCGACGGTTGCGGCGCGAGACCACGCGCCGAGCTGCGGGACAGCCTCCTAGCGGGCGAAGACCATACCTGGCTTCCCGTTCATGTCGCCGCCGACGCAGGTGTCGTAGCAGCTGCGCCAGCCGCTCGCGGTCAGGCCGAAGCCGTTGCCGTTGACGTCGCGGAAGTGGAAGGTGTCGGTGTTGCTGGTGTAGCCGGCCCAGTTGAACATCGACGAGTCGTCGCAGCCGCCGAGGATCTTCGTCGGCTTGCCGATGAAGTAGTGGGTGTCCTTGTGGACGTTGATGAAGTCGGCGATCACGGTGTGGCGGTAGGCCTGGCCGGCGAACGCCTTGCTGCCGCTGTGGCTGCCGAAGAGGATCTGGTTGAACTCGAGGCCCTTGGCCGCGGCGTCGAGCGAGTAGGCCTCGGCGTCGTTGTTGAGCGACCCCTGGGCGGAGCGCCAGCCGAAGTTGCCGCCGCCGTCCGTGCCCGCGCAGCCCGGCGAGCTCGGGGTGTTGCGTGAGCGGCCGACGAGCGTCCAGCCGCCGCCGTCGACGGTCATCTCGCAGTAGACCTCGAAGGGGATCTTCGGCCCGTCGCCGTCGGTGTCGATCTGGTAGACGCCGCTCGGCGTGTTCGGGAGGCCGTCCTTGAGCTGCTTGCAGCTCGTCGGCAGGTTGCACGAGCCGTTGACGCAGGCCCCGCTGACGCAGTCGCTGTTGGCCGCGCAGACCTTGCCGTTGTTGCACTTGCCGCAGTCGGGGCCGCCGCAGTCGACGTCGGTCTCGGCGTTGCTCTTGAGGGCGTCGTCGCAGGTCGCGAGCTGGCAGCTGACGAGGCAGGGATCCGCGTCGCTCTGGTTGCCGTCGTCGCACTGCTCGACGCCGGCCTGGACGAAGCCGTCGCCGCAGGCCGCGGCCAGGCAGGTGCTCAGGCAGTCGTCGGTCTGGTCGTCGTTGCCGTCGTCGCACTCCTCGCCCATCTGCAGGTTGCCGTCGCCGCAGCTGGCGAGCGAGCAGTTCGACGTGCAGTCGTCGTTGTCGTCGAGGTTGCCGTCGTCGCAGGCCTCGCCGGGGCCGATGAAGCCGTCGCCGCACAGCGCCTGCTTGCAGCCCTCGACGCAGGCGTCGGCGTTGTCGTCGTTGCCGTCGTCGCACTGCTCGACGCCCTCGTAGATGAAGGCGTCGCCGCAGCTCGCGGCGACGCAGCCGGCGAGGCAGGCGTCGCTGTTGTCGTCGTTGCCGTCGTCGCACTCCTCGTCGGGGCCGACGAGGCCGTCGCCGCAGTAGGCGACCCTGCAGGCGGAGGTGCACGCGGCGCTGTCGTCGTTGGCGTCGCCGTCGTCGCACTCCTCGTCGCCCTCGACGACCCCGTTGCCGCACTCGAGCTCGGGGGTCGTGTCGCTGTCGGTGCCGGTGGTGGTCGTCGTCGAGCCGCCCGTGGTCGTGGTCTCGGTGGCGCCGGTGGTCTCGGTGTCGCCGGTCGTCGCGGTGGCGGTGGCGGTGGCGGTGCCGTTGGTGTCGGTCGCGGTCGCCGTGGCGGTGGCGCTCGAGCTGAAGGTCGTGGTCTCGGTCTCTTCGCCGCCGGAGCACGCGGCGACGAGCGCGACACAGAGGGCGACGAACGGGGGGCTGAGGCGCTTCGACGTCATCACGGAACGACGCTATCAGAGGCCGATCCCCGGCCTCAAGACGACCGCATCGGCGGCGCTCGTCATCGTGACTTGGGACATGGTCGATCGCGCATGCGCGCGTCGACGCGGCGAGCGCCCGCGCCCGCGCCGGACGGCGGGCCGCGGGACCCTACGCGCGCGGGCTCGCCCCGTCGATCACTCGCAGAGGCCGGTGCCCTCGCCGCTGTTGTTCAGCGGCCGGCACTCGATCCAGGCGTCGCCCGGATCGACGACCGCGAAGGCCGGATCTGTGCCGTCGACGAGCGTCGCCGGCGGGTCTGCGAGGGCGATGAACACGTCCTCGGCCTCCGCCGGGTAGAGCTCCTTAGTCGTCTTCGCGGTCCCGAGGAGGACGCCGCCCATCTCAGGGTCGCCGGCGTAGAAGGCGACGTCGAGGCCGGCGCCGATCGCCTGCTCGCCGATGTTGCGGACGCGGGCGTAGAGGCCGTAGGGATCCTGGCACTCGGGCCAGACGTCGGCGACGACGAGGTCGGGCGCCGCGAAGACGTTGTCGATGTAGTTCTGGCGGTAGTTGTTGAGGCCGGGGACGGTCCAGTTGTCGGCCTCCATCGTCGGCACCGTCGCGTCGTCGTTGATGTTCGTGACGTGGTAGGTGTGCTGGTTCCAGATGTTCCGCGTCCGCGTCCACCTCGGGCTCGAGAACACGCGCACGCCGGTCGTCTTGACGTTGCCGGCGCAGACGAAGCTCGAGTAGTTGTTCGACGAGGCGACGATGTCGGCGTGGCCGTCGTTGTCGACGTCGGCGATCAGCGGGTACTCGTGCAGGGTCCCCGAGGTGTTGCACTCCTCGGCGAGGATCAGGCCGTCGAAGCCGCGGTAGATCCGCATGTACTCCTCGTCGCCGTAGACGACCTCGGCCCGGCCGTCGCCGTCGAAGTCGTAGACCGACGAGCCGGTGAACGAGCTCGAGCAGTCCTGGGTCTGCTTGGCCCAGATGAGCGTGCTCGTGTTGGGGACGTTCGGGTCCATCAGGTCGGCGCCGTCGAAGACCGCGTAGCCGACCCCGCCGGCGACGCCGACGTCGGGCTTGCCGTCGCCGTTGAACTCGGCGACCGTCGGCGGCCCGCCGCCGCCGGAGTAGCCGTTGGAGTTCGTCGGGCACAGCGCCGGGTTGAGCGGGCCGTTGATGTCGACGTTCTGACGGACTACGACCGCCTTGTTCGGCGCGTCGGCGTCGTACTGCCAGACGTGGAGGTGGTGGACGTTGCTCCCCTTGCCGAGGTTGGCGATGACGACGACCTCCGGCTTGCCGTCGACGTCGAGGTCGGCGATCGCCGGGAAGGTGCCGCTCAGCCCCGAGTCGGCGATCTGGGTGCCGTCGGCCTCGAAGGCCCGGGTCGCGGTGACGATCTCGAGGGCGCCGTCGGCGTCGATGTCGGCGGCGACCGCCCGCTCGCGCCACCAGCTCGCCGCGTACTTCACCGGGAAGGTCGCCTTGACCGCGCCGGTCTGGCCGTCGAGGACGGCGCCGGCGAGGAGGACCTCCGGCTTGCCGTCGCCCTCGAAGTCGGCGATCGCCGGCATGTCGCAGTAGCTGATCCCGAGCGCCTGCCAGTAGTCGGTGCCGTCGGGGTGGAAGGCGCGGGCGCGGCCGCCCTCGGTGCAGGCGACGATCTC
>JAGQIT010000336.1 GCA_020431135.1 Myxococcales bacterium
CGGCGAGCGCCGCGGCGATCGCCGCGAGCCCCGGGGTGCCGTCGCGCTTGGCGGCGCGGGCGTGGGCGCGGGCGAGGAGGCGGCCGGCCCAGGTCGCGAGCTCGAGGTAGTCGGCGGCCGACCACTTCCCTTCCGCGCTCTTCTCGGCGATCCGATCGACCCCGAGGCCGCGCTGGTACTTGGTCCGCTCGCGGACGCGGAAGGTGACGCCGCCGGCGTGGCCGTGGCCGAGGAGCGGATCGTGGTCGTCAGCGCCCTGGAGGCCGCGCTGCATGGCGACGACGCGAGCGCCGTTGTCGGCGTAGGGGCGGCCGGCGGCGGCCTGCTCGAGGCCCGGGACGACGAGCGGGTCGAAGACCTGCTTGAGCTCGAGGATCCAGTCGTCGGCGATCTCCGCGGTCGGCCCCTCGACGAGGACGTAGTAGCGGCGCACCGGGTAGGAGGCGACGCCGGCCCCGAGGCGGCGGGCCGCGCCCTTGACCTTGAGGGCCGCGAGGCCTTCGCCGAGGAGCGCCGGGTCGGCGACCGACGCCGGGTAGGTCTCGAAGAGCACCTGGTCGATCAGCCAGATGTCATCGTCGTCGAGGGCGACCATCGTGTCGCCGTAGACGACCTGAGAGAAGCCGCCGGCGCTCCACTCGACGCTCGGCTCGACCTCGCCGAGGCGGACCGACCGGGCTCCGGCCGCGATCTGCGTGTACTCGCCGAGCTCCTCGCGGGCGTCGCCGTTCTCCCTGGCCTTGGTGACGAGGTCGGCGAGGATCCGGCCGAAGGGCGCGTCGGCCTCCGTGAGGTGCGGGATCCCGGCGGCGGCCGACCCGGAGAGCGCCGCGATCTCGTCGACGTAGGCCTGGACCAGCGCCTCGGGGGCGCCCGCGGTCGCCTCGGCGAAGCCCGGGTCGATCGCGTCGATCGACGCGCTGGCGATCGCCGCGCTGAGGGCGAGGCGGCGGACGTCGAAGTGGTAGGGGCCGTAGGTCGCGGCGTCGAAGTCGTTGAAGTCGACGACGAGGAGGCCGTCGCGGCCGCGGCGGTAGGTGCCGATGTTCTCGAGGTGAGGGTCGCCGATCAGGGCGACGTCGGCCGCGTCCTCGCTGAGGTACGCGGTCGGCAGGTAGCCGGGGCCGCCCGCCTGCGCGAGGTCGCGGGCGTAGCAGCCGGCGGTCCCGCGGAAGTAGGCGTAGAGGTCGAGGTCCATCTTCGCCATCTTCCCGGGGGCGAGCACGGGCGAGCCCTCGAAGAAGATCTGGTTGTCGAGGACGATCGTGTTGTGGAGCCACTGGCCGCGGACGTAGTCCGGGTCGGGATCGCAGGCGACGGTCGCCACAAGAGCGGCTGCGAGGGCGGTCGCGGGCGCGCGTCGGCGCGGTGTTGCCCGTGCGGTCACGCTCGCATCATCGGCGGCGAAGGTTACAGTTGTGTGAATTCGCGCTTCGCGCACTTCGGCCCGAAAGCAGCATCGACGGCACTTTTCGCGTCATCGCGCCGATCCGCCGAGGGCGTCGCCCTGCGCCGTCGCGTCTCGGAGGTCGCCGCGGGCCCGTGAGATCTCGCGGCCTGTCTGCGCTTGGCGGCGTCGGTCTACGACCGATACGGATCGTCGGGCGAGACGCCGAGTCGACCCTCGAGGCGCTCGAGCTCGTGGATGATCGCCTCGACCGCGCTCCGGGTCGTGCGCACGCTCTGGACGTCGAAGGCGTCGAGGGGCCGCGCCCGCTTGGCGACGCTGACCTGCGGGTTGAGGCGGAGGACGGCGGCGCGGAAGCGGGAGACCTCGCAGCCGACCGACTCGAGGCGGAGGCGATCGCCGTCGTCGAGGGCCTCGAGGGTGCGCAGGCAGTCGAGGGTCGCCGACCAGGCGGTGAGCACCGCGACGCGGTAGCGGTAGTCACGGACGCAGCCGAGCGGGACGTCGGGGTCGATGATCAGCACCGTGGCGATCGAGCGGATCGCGTCGGTGAGGCAGTTGCGGGCGCTGTGGCAGCGCTCGACCAGCGACTGGAGGCCGTGCGAGAGGTGGAGCGGGAGGGCGAGCGGCTCCGGTCGCGCGGGGAGCTGGCCGCGGAGCATGAGGTAGCGGAGCTGGCCGCGGAGCGCGAGCGTCAGGCGGATCGAGCCGTAGATCACGAGGAATGTGAAGACGATCCAGGACATCCGGGCGCCCCTCATTATGACTGAAGCGGCCGAGCGGCGCGGGTGCGACAGTCGGGCCCAGGGGGCGTCGGCGGGCGCAGGGGGTCCCTCGGGGCCGGCGCCGCCGACGAGCAATACGGGTATAGTCGCCCGCCATGGCCCTGCAAAACGACCTCTTCCTCCAGGCCTGCCGCGGCGTGCGACCCTCGCGCACACCCGTTTGGATGATGCGCCAGGCCGGGCGATATCTCGCGGAGTACCGGGCGATCCGCGCCAAGGTGTCGTTCACCGAGCTGTGCCGGACGCCGGAGCTGTGCGCCGAGGTCACCCTCCAGCCGATCGACATCCTCGGCGTCGACGCCGCGATCCTCTTCTCGGACATCCTCGTGGTCTTCGACGCCCTCGGGGTCGACGTCATCTTCGACCCGGCGCCGCGGATCGAGCAGCCGGTGCGGACGGCCGCCGACATCGCTCGCCTGCGCTGGGGGGATCCGCGCGAGGCCTGCGACTACGTCTTCGCGGCGGTCCGCGCGTGCAAGGCGGCGCTCGCCGACCGCGTGCCGCTGATCGGCTTCTGCGGCGCGCCCTTCACGACCCTCTCGTACCTCGTCGAGGGCGGCGGCAGCCGGACCTTCGAGCACATCAAGGGGCTGCTCTTCCGCGAGCCCGGGGTCTTCCACGGGCTGATGGAGAAGATCACCGGGCTCCTCGTCACCTACCTCCAGGCGCAGGTCGAGTCCGGCGCTGACGTCCTCCAGATCTTCGACTCGTGGGCCGGCGCCCTCGCCCCGGAGGACTACCGCGAGCACGTCCTCCCGCACCTCGACCGCCTCGTCCGCGAGACCCAGGCGGCGACCGGCGTGCCGGTGATCCTCTTCGCCCGCGGCAACGCCAACATCCTCGCCGACGTCGCGACGATCCCCGCCGACGTCCTCGGCATCGACTGGACGATCGAGCTCGGCGCGGCGATCGACGTCGTCGGCGAGGGCCGCGTCGTCCAGGGCAACCTCGACCCGACGGTGCTGCTCTCGAACCCGGCGACGATCGAGGCCAAGACGCGGGCGGTCCTCGCCGCCGGCCGCCGGGCGAAGGCCCACATCTTCAACCTCGGCCACGGGATCTCGAAGCACACCGATCCCGGCCTGGCCAAGCGGATGATCGAGGTGGTGCAGGGCGGATGAGCGCGGCGCCGATCCGATCGCGGGCGGCCGGCGTCCTGCCGCTGATCCTCGCGCTCGCGCTGCCGCTTGTGCTCGGGGGCTGCCCGCCGAGGTCGCCGCCGCAGCCGCCGCCCGAGGAGGGGGCTGGCGCCGACGCTGCGGTCATCGCCCCCCTGCCGGATCCCGTCGCCGAGCCGACGAACCGCGCCGAGGGAGACGTCCTGGTGATCGCGATCCCCCGCCTCGACGGCGACCCGCTCGACCTCCGCGACCTCCGCGGGCGCGTCGTCATCGTCGAGCTCTCGGCGACCTGGGCCGACGACTGGACCGAGCGCTACGCCCTCTACGACGGCCTCGTCCGCGAGCACGGCCCCGAGCGCCTCGCCGTCGTCCTGGTGGCGATGGACGGCGAGCGCGAGGCCCTGACCCCCGAGCCGGCGCTGCGCGGCCCCGGCTTCGAGCTCGGCTGGGATCCGCAGGGGGCGGTCGCCGCCCAGCTCCAGGCGGCGGCGGTGCCGACGGTCATCGTCGTCGACGCCGAGGGCCGAATCGCCCACGCGCTCGCCGCTGACGTGACCTCTAGTTCGATCGTCGATGCGCTATCCTCCACCCTCGCCGCGCCCTGAGGCGCCTCGCTGACCTCGCGTTCGGGCGCTCGATCTCCCTACGTGTCGCCACCTCGGACTCCCCCATGTTCGACATGTTCAGCGATCTCCTCGAGGTGCCCTGGGTCCAGGCCCTGCTGACGCTCGTCCTGTCGATCGTCGGCGCCTACCTCCTGCGCCGCCTGATCGTCCGCGTCCTCGCCAAGCTCGCCGGGCGCACGGCGACCAACCTCGACGACATCGTCGTCGCCGCGCTCGAGCGGCCGATCTTCTACAGCATCATCCTCGGCGGGATCGCCTACTCGCTCGATCTCCTCGATCCGTCGCCGCGGATCGACCGGATCTCGTCGGCGTCGCTGCAGACCCTCGCGATCATCGTCTGGACCGGCGCGATCATCCGCATCGGCACGGCGGTGCTCCAGACGATGAGCTACCACGCCAAGCCGAACTCGGTGGTCCAGGCGCGGACGCTCCCCTTCTTCGTCATCCTCACCAAGCTGATCGTCGTCGGCACGTCGATCTACATGGGGATGCTGGCGTGGAAGACCGACATCACGGCGTGGCTGGCGTCGGCGGGGATCGTCGGCATCGCCGTCGGCTTCGCGGCCAAGGACTCGCTGGCCAACTTCTTCGCCGGCATCTTCATCATCGCCGACGCGCCCTACAAGCTCGGCGACTTCATCCAATTCGACGACGGCCTGCGCGGGCGGGTCACCCACATCGGCATCCGCTCGACGCGGATCCTCACCCGCGACGACATCGAGATCAACATCCCGAACTCGATCATCGGCAACGCCAAGATCGTCAACGAGACCGGCGGACCCTACGCCAAGGAGCGCGTCGCGATCCCGGTGTCGGTCGCCTACGGCAGCGACGTCGACCAGGTCCGCGAGGTCCTGCTGACGACGCCGCTCGGGATCACCTACGTCTGCGAGCACCCGGAGCCGATCGTCTTTTTTCAGAACTTCGGCGCCTCGGGGCTCGAGTTCGAGGTGCTGTGCTGGATCGAGGATCCGGCCTACCAAGAGAACGTCATCTCGGACGTGAACTTCAGGATCTACAAGGCGCTCGCCAGGGCCGGGATCGAGATCCCGTACTCGAAGCACGACGTCTACATCAAGTCGTTCCCGGAGCTCGAGCCGCTCGCCCCGGTGCCGCCGCCGAGCTGGGTCGAGCGCCTGCGGGCGCGGTCCGAGGAACTCGAGGCCGCGGAGGAGGCGACGACTGAGGAGACGAGCGCCGGTGAAGAGGTCGCCGCGCTCGTCGCGGGGGCGCCGGTGAAGGTCGAGGGCGCGGGCGCGGGCGCGGGCGCGGGCGCGGGCGACGACGCGGGCAAGCCGTCGCCGCTGTCGAACTTCTTCCGTCGGCCGCTCCGACGCCGCGGGCCCAAGCCGACCTGAGCCGCTCGCGTGGCGCCGTCGTCTCAGGGCGGCGTCGCGTCGTCGCCGCTCGACGAGGTGTTTGGGGGCTCCTCCGCGATCCGGGTCGTGCAGATGATGCCCGGAGGCGGCTGCGGGGTCGTGAGTTGGACCCGATGCGGGGTGGGGTCGGTCGGGTCGAGCGCGAGTACGGCCCGGAACTTCGCGCCGCGGGGCAGGGCGATCGCCACGAGGGACCTCGAGGCGACTCCGTAGGTCGCCGAGATCGAGTACACGCCGTGGGGCAGATCGGCGAAGGAGACGACCCCACGCGCGTCGGTGTAGGCGCGTCGCGGGCCCGCTAGGCAGGGGCAGCGGATCTCTACCGGCGCGCCCTCGATCGCCTCACCGCTGATCGAGTTCTTCACGCGACCGCTCAGCTCGGCGGTGCCAGAGCGCTCGGGCTCGGGCTCGGCGGTCTCCTCGGCGCGAAGGTCCGCCGCTATTTGCGTCTCGTTCGGCTCGATTTGCGCGTCCTCCGGTCGCTCGGGCGGCGTGTCCTCAGCCGGCGCTCGGACGGGCTCCTGACCGGGGACACATCCCCCGAGGAGCACGCCGAGGAGCGGCCCGACGAGCCGCCGCGCGCTGCGGCTCCGCGCGCCCTCGCCTCTCGCTCGTCTAGCCACCCGATGCCGCACGCATCCAGGATAGGGGCTGACCCTGGCGCTGTGTTGTCCTCTCTAGGAGAACAGCCGCCGCGCACCGACGGCGCGCGCGTGGGGCCGGTAGCTTGTTGCGAACGCCAGCACCAACCGAGGAGATCTGGCGATGGTCGGCGCGACATCGACAGCAACTCAGCGAGCGAAGAGCGGTCGACGCTACCGCCGATGTGATCGGTGTGACCCGCCGGGGCTCTGCGCCGCGAGGCCTCGCTGGGGCGCTTCGGGGAGCTGCGGGGAGCTGCGGGGGAGCGCCGGCGGTCGCGGTGCGCACCGGCGATCTCGCGGCGCGCCGCCGTCGACGGCGGCCGATGTGAGCCCGCTCTGGCGCCGGCTCGGCGGCGGGGCCCGGGTCGCTCGGAGGCCGCGTAGGTGCTGTCCTATGGGGAAGTTTTTGTCCTTGGGGGACCTCCGCGGAGGATCGCGCGAAATCGTCGTGTCGCGCGTTTTCGCCCGCGCGCTGTCGCTATCCTGCGCCGGGAGCCTGGATGACCTGGATGACCTGGATGACCTGGATGACCTCGAAGACCTGGAAGAAGAACATGAACACGCGGCGCCGGCTGAGCGCGATCACGACGACCCTGGCCCTCGCGGCGTCCTTCGCCTCGGCGGACGACGCCCGCGCCGACGAGCCGATCGCCCTGCGCGACGCCTACTCGGGGGCGATCGACTTCGCGATCGTCGGCGCGTCGATGGCCGCCGACACCGATGACGACAACAAGGTCGACGCGCCCGCGCAGCCGGCGACGGCGCCCGTCAGCGGCCTGCCGGCGGACGCGGCGCTCCTGTCGGCGCGCCTCTACTGGGCGGCGAGCATCCAGCCGTCGATGTGCGAGGACCCGGCGAAGCTCGACGACACCGTCGAGTTCACCGCCCCGGGCCAGCCGAGCGACGAGGTGACGGCGGACGGCTGCTACTGCTCGATCGGCGCGATGTCCTACGACATGCAGGTCTGCTTCGCCGAGGTCACGGAGATGATCGTCGACATCGAGGGCGACTACAGCGTCGACGGCCTCGAGGCGCTCCTCGACAACGGCGACACCCACAACGCGTCCTTCGGCCTCATCCTGATCTACGAGGCGGACGGCGTCAGCCCGCGTCGGATCGCCCTCTACGACGGGCTGACGACGATGGTGAAGAGCGGCAACGCGATGACGACCGTGACCCTCGACGGCATCGAGGTCGACGACCCGCCGCAGGCCGACCTCGCCTGGTACGTCCTCGAGGGCGACGTCAACGCGAACATGGACGAGTACGTCGCGGTCCAGGGCAAGCCCAACGGCCAGCCCTACACGCCGACCGACGCCGTCAACCCGGTGAACAACCCCTTCAACCAGACGATCAACACCTTCGACCCGCCGAAGACCGGGACGATCGGCGTCGACATCGACCGCTTCGACGTGTCGCCGGCGCTCGCGGCCGGCGACTCGGCGGTCGACATGCTCTACAGCGCCGACCTCGACAAGTACTGGATCGCGGTCAACATCGTCGGCGTCGACGTCTTCGAGCCGGCGCTGCTGCCGGGCTCGGGCAAGGACTGGGCGCTGACCGACGACGCTGACGACGACGGCGAGCCGACCGCGGGCGACACGATCACCTACACGATCACCCTGAAGAACGCGGGCAACGCCCCGGGCAAGGTGTCGGTGAGCGATCCGATCCCGGCCGAGGCGGCGTCGTGGGCCCCGGGGGAGCTGTGCGGCGGCAGCCTGGTCGACAGCCCCGACACCTTCGAGGTCACGGACGTCGCCCTCGCCGTCGACGAGAGCTGCGCGCTGACCTTCACCGTGGTCATCGGCGACGTCGCCGACGAGACGCCGATGAACAACACGGCGATCGCGACCCTCGGCAACGGCGTCGACACGCCGCTGGTCGCCCCGGAGGCGCTGCTGCGCCGCGACGGCGACGGCGACGGGCACTTCGACAACGACGACAATTGCCCCGACGTCGAGAACCCGAACCAGGAGGACGCGGACGAGAACGGGGTCGGCGACGCCTGCGAGGGCGGGACGACGAGCGACGGGACGAGCGACGGGACGAGCGACGGGACCACCGGCGGCGGCGAGACGACGGCGGGGACCGACTCGGGGACCAGCGACAGCGGCACCGGGACCGGCGGCGTCGACACGGCGACGGGCGGGGCGACGGGCGCGACCGCGGGCAGCGACGGCAGCGCGGGGACCTCGGCCGGGCAGGACAGCGCGACCGGGACCGACGGCGGCGTCGACGAAGGGGGCTGCGGCTGCGCGGCCAACGACGCGCCGGGATCGGCCTGGTGGTCGCTCTTCGGGGTCGCTGGATTGGCCTTGCGTCGGCGCCGGCGTTCGCGGGCATGATGGGGTCATGCTCATGCGAACGTCCACGCCCGCCGCCGCGCTCCTCGCGGCGGTGATCCTCGCGCCGCTGCCGGGGCGCGCCGCCAACACGCCGCCGGAGATCGTCGCGCCGCAGGACACCGACGCGGTGCCGTCGACGTTCATGGTGCTCGTCGAGCCGGGGACCTACGACTACTGCGACACCGACGGCTGCTTCGAGACGGTCCCCGAGGGGATCTCGGTGCTCGCCGACGACATGTACAGCGGCAACGGCTCGGTCGTGGACGGCGAGGCGACGGTCGAGGTGACGCTCGCGCCGGGGATGTACAGCCTCGTCGCCGAGAGCCAGCCCTTCCTCGGGCCGCCGCAGCGCTCGGGGGCGATCATGGTGCTCGTCGAGACGACGGGCACGGACACGGACACGGACACCGACGCCAGCTCCGGGACGGACACGGAGGCGGGCACGGACACCGAGGCGACCGGCGGCGACACGGCCACCGGCGGCTCGTCGCCGGTCGATGAGGGGGGCTGCGCCTGCGCTGCGGGCGACGGCCAGGGATCGCCGTGGTGGGCGGTCTTCGCCGTCGGTTCGCTGCTTCTCCGCCGACGCCGACGCTGAGCGGCGCGCGCGTGTGCGCTTTTCCTTGACCTTCGCGGGCCTCGGTCGGCTATCACCCCGTCCGTGGCCCGCGAAGGACTCAACCCCGACGACCCCGGGATCCGCCTCCTCGCCGACGCGGTCGGCGAGCTCTCGCCCGAGGAGGTCGCGCTCGTCTGCAGCGGCATGCTGCCGGGGCTCGGCGCCGGGGTCACCCGGCTGATCACCGACGTCCGCGAGCGCTCCGAGATCGGTGAGCGCTGCGTGCCCTTCGACTTCGGCGCGGACGGGGCGGCGACGATCGACGAGCGCTTCGCCGCCGCGGTCGTCTGGCCGCGGGCCCACCTCGGCAAGGACTTCTCGCTCGCCTGCCTCGCCCGCGGGGCGCTCCTCCTGCGGGCGGGCGGGCGCCTGCTCTGCGCGGCGCGCAAGAACAAGGGCGGGGCGTCGCTGGCGGAGGTGATGCGCGAGCTCCTCGGCGAGGTCGAGGTCGTCCGGCGCGACCGCGGCTACGCGCTCTACGTCGGGATCTGCGGCGAGGCGGGGGTCGACCTCGCGGTCGCCCGCGCGCTCCTCGACGTCCGCTACGCGATCGACGAGCCGCTCCTCGGGTCGCCGCCGCTGCGGGCGACGCCCGGGGTCTTCTCGCGCAAGCACCTCGACAAGGGGACGCGGGCGCTGCTCGAGCACGCCGCCGCGCTGGCGGATGACGGCGTTCTCGGCGAGCCGCGGCGGGTGCTCGACCTCTGCGCGGGGATCGGGCCGCTCGCGCTGTGGGCGGCGCAGCGGTGGCCGCAGGCGGCGATCCACGCGGTCGAGAGCAACCTCCTCGCGGCCGCGTGCCTGCGGGAGAACGCGGC
>JAGQIT010000337.1 GCA_020431135.1 Myxococcales bacterium
CGCTGACGCTGTAGACGATCAGCTCGGTGAGCGCGTCCTTGCCGGTGATGTTCACCGCCGACGAGCGCTGCTCGCTGCGGATCGCCTTGGCGGCGGCCTCGAGATCGTTGCTCAGGAGGAGGCCGAGGCGGTAGCCGGCGATCGCCGCGGCCCGGGCCCAGCGCTTGACGTCTGTCTGGCCGAGCTCGCGCGCGAGCGTCTTGATCTTCTCGAGGTTCACCGGCGGCAGGCGGTTGACCAGCTCCTGGATGATCACCTGGACGCCCTGGCCGCCGTCACCGGAGCCGCGCTCGGCGAGCACCGAGCAGGCGACGAGGAGCTGGCCGAGGTTCTGCGGCGAGCGCTCGAGGAGGAAGAACGCGTGGTGCGGCGGGTAGAGGTCGAGGAGGTGGCGGGCGACCTCGAAGACCACCTCGCCGTCGCTGCGATCGCTGCGCAGGAGGCTGCCGCGGGCGATCGCCACCTGCTCGATCTCACCGCCGCGCCGGCGGACGCTGTGGAGCGTGACGTCGCCGGGCTCGCTCTGGAGGAAGTGGAGCTCGGGCTGCTGGACGTTGATGATCCGCGCGACGTACTGCAGCGCCTGGGCCGGCAGCGACGGGCTCTCGCTCGTGTCGATAGGCTCGCTGCCGCGGAGGATCGGCGGCGCCGGCTTCGAGCGCCAGGTGGCGAGCGCCGGGTCGGCGAGGCCGAGGATCGCCGACACCGTCGGGTCCTGATCGCCGGGGAGCACGGTGCGCTGGAGGGTGTCCTCGCTCAGGCGCAGGCGGGCCTGGCGGAAGACCGCCGGCGGCCCGCTGCGGTAGAAGGCCGCCTCCTCGTCGGTCGCCTGCTTGAGGAAGAGGAGCGTCCGCGCCAGGCAGTACGCCTTGTCGATCTCGTTCTGGTGGCGGTAGATGTTGTAGAGCTGGTGGTAGCTCCGGTAGTAGCTGGGATCGAGGCGGATCAGCGTGTTGTGGCTGCGGATCAGCGCGTCGGTGTACTGCGCCGGATCCTGCTGCATCAGCATCCCGTAGAGCTCGGTGACCATGAGCTGGCGCTTGAAGTTGCTCGGGTCGAGCTTGAGCGCGACCTCGAGCGCCTTCGCCGACGACGCGTAGTCGCCGACGCGCGAGCGGTAGATCTCGGCGAGGTTGTGCCAGAGGAGCTGCTTGAGCGGCGACTTGTCCTCCGGCGGGAGGCGCTTGATCATCTTGCGGTAGGCCCGCTCGAGCGCCTTCCAGTCCTTGCGCTTGGTGAGGATCGTGTCGATCGCCTGGAATGCCTTGAGGAACTCGCGATCGTCGTCGAGGACCATGTCGAAGCGGCCGAGCGCCTCCTCGGGGTCGTCGAGGTTGTCGCGCTGGATCGCCGCCGACGTGTAGAGGTACTTGGCCCGCCGCTTCGGCTCCTTCTCGCTGGCGATCAGCTCGTCGAGGATCGGCATCACCTCCGTCCAGCGCTTGGCCTCGGTGTGCAGATCGAGGAGCGTGTGGAGGAGGGTCTTGTCGTCCTGGCGCAGCTCGTGGGCGCGCTGGAACGCCGCGACGGCGCGCCCCGGCTCGCCGAGGTGGTCGCGGAAGATCTTGCCGATCTCGACGAACGTCGCCGCCTTGGCGTCGCCCTCGAGGGTCGGCAGGCGGCCCTGGTGGGTCTTCAGGAGCCCGCGCCAGTCCTTGTTGTCGGCGTAGATCTCGAGGAGGCCGGTGTGGGCGTGGACGTGCTTGGGGTCGCACTTCAGCGCCGCCTTGTAGTTCTGGATCGCGATGTCGCTGCGCCCCTGGGCGAGGGCGATCTCGGCGAGCTTGACGTGGACGTTGGCCTTGGCCTCGTCCTGGCGCTTGCCGAGGAGCTTCTCGTAGGCCATTCGCGCCTCGTCCCAGGACTTGCGGACCATCGCCAGCTCAGCGACGCCGACGAGCGCGTGGGTCGACTCGGGGTCGAGGTCGAGGGCGCGCTTGAAGAGCTTGCTCGCCTTGCTCGTGCTGCCGATGGCGCGCGCGACCTGGCCGGCGCGGACGAGGACGCCGACCTTGCTCGAGTCGCGCAGTCCGAGGTTGTCGATCTTGCGGACGAGGGCGTCGAAGATCGGCGCGGCGGCGACGTAGTTCTTCTGCTCGTAGTAGATCTTGCCGAGGATGGGCCCGACCTTGGCGTTCTCGGGGTCGATCTCGACGACCTTGGCGAACATCTGGAGCGCGCGATCCTTGACCTGGAGCTTCTCGAGCCAGACGAAGCCGGCCTCGGTCGCCCGCTCGACGCGCTCGTAGGTGCTCGGCGTGTGCTCGACGATCGACTCGAGGGCCTCGACGAGCTCGATCCACTCGTGGCGCGCGCGAAAGAGGTCCGCGAGGAGCTTGAGCGCCTCGAGGTGGGTCGGGTCGAGCTCGGTCGCCTGGTAGAGGCGGGCGATCGCCGAGTCGGTCTCGGAGAGCTTGTGGTGGAGATCGCCGAGGTGGGCGAGCTGGTCGGCGCAGCGCTTGCTGTCGGTGCACAGCTCGACGAAGCGCTCGTAGTGGGGGATCGCCTCCTCGAGCTCCTGCTTGCGCTCGAGCGCCTGGGCGAGGCCGAGGTGGGCCTCGAGGTCATCCTCGTTGGCGTCGATCAGCGCGTTGTAGATCTCGATCGCCTTGTCGAAATTGAGGATGTGCTTGAGGTAGAGGTCGGCGAGCGAGCCCATCAGCTTGTGGACCGCGTCGTCGTCCTTGGCGAGCTCGAGGCGCCGGAGGTAGACCGCCTCGAGCTCGCGCCAGCGCCTGTTCTCGTGGTGGCGCTGGCCGAGCTGGAAGTAGGCGTAGTCGCGCGCTTGGTTGATCCAATCGGACCAGCGCAGGTAGTCCTCGGAGTCCTTGGCCTCGCCGGCCATGGCGTCGAGGGCCCGGTCCATCTTCTCGAGCACCTTGAGCTGATCGTCGGGGGAGGGCGCCGAGGCGAGCATCCCCTGCAGCGCCTCGATCGAGTAGAAGAGCGCCGAGTCCTTGGTCGGCTGCGCGCCGAGCTGGCTCATCGCGCCGCCCGTCGAGCCGCCGATCGTCGCGCTCGCGGAGCCGCGGCGCGGGACCTTGCCCTCGTCGCTGATCTCGCGCAGGTCGTGCTCGAGGGCGCCGAGATCGGGGTAGCGATCCTCGGGCGCCTTGGCCAAGCAGCGCAGGATCAGCGCCTCGACCGGCGGCGGGATGTCGGCGTCGGGGGCGATGTTCCGCGGCGGCGGCGGCGAGGCCATCGTGTGCTGGGTGACGATCTGATGGGGCTCCTTGGCCGTGAAGGGCACGGAGCCGGTGAGGAGGCTGTAGAGGAGCACGCCGACCGAGTAGACGTCGGCGCGGGCGTCGAAGGGCTTGCCCTCGGCCTCCTCGGGCGCCGCGAACTCGGCGACCTCGACGAGCTCGGGTCCGCTGAAGATGTCGAGGCGCGGCGCCGGCGACAGGCCGAAGGCGAGGAGCTTGACGTGATCGAGGCCGTCGCCGGCGTCGACCATGAAGACGTTCGACGGGCGGACGCCGCCGTGGATGATCCCCTTGCCGTGGGCGACGCGGAGGCCGCCGAGCACCTGGAGGATCAGCGCCTTCGCCCGCGGCCAGGCGAAGCGCTGGGTGCCGGCCTGGAGGCTGCGCAGATCGGCGCCCTCGAGGTGCTCGTAGATCAGGTAGACCGCCCCTGACTTGGTCGTCCCGTAGCTCATCAGGCGGGCGACGTTGGCGTGGCGGATCAGCGAGAGGATCCGCGCCTCGCGGAGCACCTTGCCGGCGAACTCCTCGTTCGCCGAGAGCTCGGGGTCGACGATCTTGGCGACGACCTGCTTGCGCAGCGTGGTCTGCTCGGCGAGGAAGAGCTGGCCGGAGTCACCTGGCCCGAGGTCCTCGATGAGCGTGTACTTCTTGGCGATCACAGCGCCGACTTGCGGGACCGCGCCTCCATCAACGGGCGTTGAATCGTTCATAATCAGCCACTGGAACGATAGCCGATGTCGCCCTAGAGGTGGTCGCCGCCGCCGCGCGCGATGCTTGCAGGTGCATGTTCCTCAGCGCGCGAAGCCGCGCGAACTCAGACGCTCGAGTTCGCGCGGGCGCGCGTCAACGCGCGCGCCGTCGCGCGAACTCGAGCGTCCGGGCTCAGTAGGCGACGCCGATGTCCGCGGCCTGGGTGCGCAGCATGTCGACGACGTTGTTGTCGAAGCCGTCGTCGCCGCTGTTGTCCTCGACCCAGGCGTCGCGCTTCTTGGCGACCTCGAGGATCCGGTTGTTGAGCGCCGTGCGCTGGCGGCGGAGGTCCTCGACGTAGGCCTTCTGCTCGCTCGTGCTCATCGCCTGCATGTTCTCGGGGAGCGCCTCGTTGGCGACGCGCTCGAGATCGACGCGGCCCTCGTCGAGCGCCGAGAGGAGATCCTCATCGTTCAGGCGCGAGGTCTTGGCGGAGTAGGAGGCCGCGGACGCGGCGGCCTCGCCCGAGAGGGACGCCCGCGCGCGGCGCTTGCGGTGGGCGTTCGCCTTGTCGGTCGCGCTCCCCCAGCCGAGGGAGGTCGCGGCGAGCGAGCGGTTGAGCTCGGCGAGCTCGGCGTCGAAGGGCGAGTCGAGGCGCTCGACGCCGCCGTCCTGGGCGATCGTCGACATCTCGCCGCCGGCGAGCTGGGCGATCCGCGTCCACGCCTCGGCGGTGTCGGGCTGCTGCCCGCAGCGGATCGTGTTGATGACGATCCCCTTGGCCTTGGCCGCCATCGCGAGATCGCTGCTCGACGGGCCGGCGTAGTCGTCGTGGGGCGGCGCGTCGCCGACGAGGAAGACGAGGCGGAGGACGTTGTCACCTTGCTCCCAGGACATGCCGTGGATGGCGTCCGCGAGGCCCTGGTTGACGTGCTCGGGGCCGTCGCCGCCGCCGGCCGCGACGAGGGCGTTGAGGTCCCCCTGGAGGCCGTCGAGGTCGCGGGTCAGCGGCGTCGTCCGGGTGACGTACTCGTCGCTGAGATCGCGGAAGGCGACGAGGCCGACGCGGATGTCGGGGCGCGGCTGACCCGAGGCGAGGCGGTTGGCGATCGACCAGATCTTGCGCTTGGCGCCGTCGATGAGGCCGCCCATCGAGCCGGTCGTGTCGACGACGAAGACGACGTCGATGCGCGGGCGTTGGTCCTGCTGAGCGCGCAGCGGCGGCGCTTGATCCTGGACGCTGACGACCGTGGTCGCGGACTGGTTGGGCTGGGGGATCGGCCAGATCTGGTTGGCGATCAGCGTCCCGCACATCAGGGAGGTGAGGGCGGCGCCGATGTAGATCATGTGGGAGGTGCGCATGGTGGGATCTGCTCCTGTCTCTCGCTTGAGGTCTCGCTGTGGGTGAACGCAGGATCCCTCAGGTCGGCGCAGGGGGCCTGTAAAAGGCCAGTAAAACGCTCGTATTCACGGGGATACAGGCGCCTCACAGGCTGTCCCGAAGTTCAAGCGTCCGTGATCGAGCGGCGCTCGACGTTCACGGGCGCGCGGACGCACGGACGCACGGACGCGCCGCGAGTGACATGTCTACTTCGACATGTCGCCCACGGCGCGGCCTACTTGCAGGTCTTGAGCGCGGCCTTGACCTTCGACGACGAGCGCTGGCGGGCCGCGGCCTTCTGCGCCTCGGCCGTGCGCCCGAGCTTGCACAGCGCGAGGACCTCGATCTCGACGCGCTGCTCGACGAGCTGGCTGTCGGGGTACTCCTTGGCGTGCTGGCGGGCGTAGGCGAGGGCCTGGGCCGGGTTCGAGTTCAGCGACTTCTTGGCTTGGCTGAGCATCTGGAGCTCGACGATCACGCGGCCCGAGTCCTTGGCGCCCTTCTTCGACGAGGAGGTCGTCGAGGACGAGGACGACGACGACGACGACGACGACGACTTCTTCGTGCTCTTCTTCTTGGTCGAGGTCGACTTCTTCTTGGTCGAGGTCGCCTTCTTCTTGGTCGAGCCGGCAGCCGCGGCCGCGCTGTCGCCCGCGCTCGCGTCCCCGCCCGTGCCGCCGGTGGCGTCGGTGTCCGTGCCGCCGGTCGTCGTCGCCGGCTCGGGTTCGGGCTCGGGTTCCGGCTCAGGCTCGGGCTCGGGCTCGATCGGCGGCGGCGGCTCCTCAGGCTCGTCCTCGAGGAACGCGGGCACCCACGGGAGCTCGATGACCTCCTGCTGGTGGAGGACGATCGCCGCGGTCGCGCCGAGGGCGATAAAGCCGATCGTCGCCAAGAGGATCAGCGGCCAGCGGCGGCGCTCACCGAGCACCGCGTCGGGACGGCCGTCGACGACGTCCTCGCCGCCGAGCTCGCTCGAGAAGGTGCGTCCGCGCGGCAGCGGCACCGCGCCGAGCTCGCTGGAGAACGTCCGGCCGTCGCCGGTCGCGATGTCGCCGAGCTCCGTTGAGAAGGTGCTCGCGGTGCGCTGCGGCGGGGCGCTGGGCGTCGCCGGTGCGGCCGGGCTCGGCTGTCCGAAGGGACCCTGAGGTTGCCCGTACGGCGCCTGCGGGTGCTGCTGAGGCTGGCCGAAGGGATACTGCGGGTGCTGCTGGGGCTGGCCGAAGGGGTGCTGAGGCTGGCCGAAGGGGTGCT
>JAGQIT010000338.1 GCA_020431135.1 Myxococcales bacterium
GCCGAGCTTCTTGCGCAGGCGCGAGGCGTGGACGTCGAGGGCGCGCTCGGAGACCTCGCGCTCGGGGTCGAGGACGCGGCGGGCGAGCGCAGCCCGGGTGATCGCCTGCCCCGGCCGCTTGGCGAGCGCCTTGAGGAAGGCGAGCTCCGCCCGCGTGAGGCTGATGACCTGGTCGCCGACGCGGACCTCCGGGATCGACAGGTCGAGGCGCAGGGCGCCGACGACGAGCTCGTCGCTGCGCTGGAGCGCCGGCCGGCGCAGGCGCGCCCGCACCCGCTCGAGGAGCTCGTCGGGCCAGAAGGGCTTGGTGACGTAGTCGTCGGCGCCGAGGCGCAGCGCCTGGACCTTGTCGGCCGTGTCCTTGCGGGCGCTGAGAACGAGCACGGGCACCTCGGACGAGGCCCGGAGGTCGCGGAGGACGTCGAAGCCCGAGACCTCGGGGAGCATGAGATCGAGGATCACCAGCGCGACCTCCGGGACGTCGTCGGGGCCGAGGCGCCGACCCTCGCGCCACCAGGTCGGCAGGTAGCCGGCCCGGCGCAGGCGCTCGGCGATCTGCCGGCCGAGCTCCGGGTCGTCCTCGATCAGGAGGATCTTCTCCGCCATCGCCTCATCCTCGCATAGCGCGGGCCGCCCGCGGCAGCCGCGGCCGCGCCGACCCCCTCGCAGCCTGTGATGGAGGTCCTGGGCGGCCTCGCGCCGCGGTCGTCGGCCCCGATCTGTCCGTACCGGGGTCGTACTTCAGGCTTCGCCTGGCGACCGGAGTCGACGAGGGCGAGCGAGGCGCGGACCTCCACCACAGGCTGCGCGCTGCCGTGGGTCGACGCGCAGCGCGGTGGTCCGTCGGCTCAGGGCGGGGGCATCATGCCGCCGCCGCCCATGCCGACGCTGCACGTCGACCCGGCGATCGCGATCGCCTTGGAGGCGAGCATCGCCCCGTCGGCCATCCGCGCGACGTCGAGGATGTAGGGCGAGAGGTCGTCGACGCCGCCGATGACGTTGTCGGTGGTGTTGATGGTGTCGGGCTGGCCAAACTCGGCGTAGTCCGGGTGCGAGGAGAAGATCTCCTCGTTGAGCGCGTCGTCGAAGAAGAGCTGCGAGGTCAGGGTGAGCTGGCCGTCGAGGTAGACGCGGAAGTGGATGTGGATCGCCCGGCTCGAGTACCAGCCGGGGAAGCAGGTGTCGAAGTCGAGGCGGCCGTCGGCGTCCGAGGTCTGGGAGCCGCGGAAGTAGAGGTAGTTCTCGGCGTCCGGGTCGTCGCCGTAGCAGAAGGCGCCGCTCGGCGTGACGCCCGAGTAGACCCCCGTCCGCTGGGTGTGCCAGATCTCGACGACGGCGCCCTCGATCGGCGCGCAGCTCTCGGCCTCGACGATCTTCAGGGCGAGGCGCACGGGCAGGCCGCCCCAGCCCTCGCTGACGTCCTGGCGCTCGATCGTGTCCGCCGTGCACGGGCCCTCGGTGGTCTGGCACAGGAGCGCGCAGCCGAGGCCGCCCGCGAAGGGGTCGGGGTAGCAGTCCTTCTTTGTCATCGCCGCGGTGCCGCCGGTCGCCCAGGTGTCGCTGTCGCCGCAGGCCTCGCTGCCGGTCGTGCCCGTGGTCTCGTCGCCGCCCGAGGTGCTGCTCTCGCCGCCGCTGCCCGAGCCGCCCGACGAGCTCGACCCGGTGGTCCCGTCGTCGCCCGAGGAGCTGCCGGTCGTGCCGGACGACGTCGTGCCGTCGTCGCCGGTCGTGCCGCTGTCGCCGACGCCGTCGTCGCTGCAGGCGACGAGCGCGGCGAGGGGCGCGAGCGCGAGGCCTCCGCCGAGGTGTTGGATGATCCGACGGCGGGTCCAGGTCTTCGGGGGGGATGACGCGTGGTTCGACATGTGTGCAGCCTGCGACCTGGATCTGAAGGAAGTCTTAAGCGTCGTCAGAGTCGGGCCGAAGGCGTGGTGCGGGCCGCAGACGCGCGTATCTCGCGGCTTCGCGTCGCTACTCCGCGGCGACGCCCGCAGCGCTCGCCAGGCTCATGGCGACCGCAGCGCGGGAGCGAGCGCCCGCGCTCGCGCTCGCTTGCCTGGATGATGAGTGAGGGAACGAACCCTGCCCCTCGCTGTCATGATGGACCGGTATGCGGCGACGATCCGCGAGAACGAGGCCCTGGTTCGGCCCCGCCGCGGCCGGCTGGCTGGCGCTCGTCGCCCTGCTCTGGGGGCGGCCGACCGAGGCGGCGACGTGTCACAACGGCCCGCGGGCGATCTACCTCCGCGCCCAGGCGCGCAGCGAGCTGGCGGCCGCGCGCAGCCGCCAAGTGATCGCGTCGACGGAGCTCCGCCCCCGACGCGCCGCGACCCCGCCCGGCGAGCACCTGCGCATGCGCCGAGCCGCGCGCGCCGACGTCGAGGCGGCCGGACCCGTCGCCCTCGCCCGCCACGACCTCGCCTACGCGATCGCCCTCCTCGGCGCGCGCGAGTACCTCGAGCGCCGCCACGGGGCGCTCTACGAGGCGATCTACTACGCCGACGATCGCGGGCAGCGAGCGACCGCCGCGACCTTCAAGCGCTGGCAAGCCCAGTACGAGGCCGCCGCGCGGGAGGTCGACCGCGAGGTCGTCGCGGTGCTCCAGCGCGTCGTCGCCACGGATGACCTGCCCGATAAGACAGAGAGCGAGGCCCTCCTCGAGCTCGTCCTCGCCCTCGCTCGCCTCGGCCGCGACGGCGAGGCCGACGTCGTCCTCGAGCGGGTCGTCCGTGAGCACCGCGCGAGCGCCTCGTGGCCGCTCGCCCAGCTCCTCCGCGCCGACGCGCTCGCCAAGGCGGGCCGCCACCACGAGGCCCGCCAACGCTACGCAAGCCTCACGCGCGGCGAGCCGGGGCTCCTCCGCGCGCTCGCCAGCTTCCGCCTCGCCCACGCGCTCCTCGTCGACCTGTCGCACCCGAGCCCGTCCGGGGTCGAGGCGAACCCCGAGGCGAGCCTGCAAGCGTTCGTCGCCGCGATCCGCGAGACACAGACGCACGGGCCCGAGACCCCGCTCGCCCGCCAGCTCCGCCGCGACGCTCGCCGCGACCTGCCGCTCGCCTACGCGGCCGCGCGCGGACCCGAGGGCGCGCTCGCTGCCATGAAGACCTGGGGTAGCGACGCCTCCCGCGACGAGGACATGACCGCGAGGATGGGCGCGAGCCTCGCCGAGCTCTACCTCGGCCGCGACCGCCCGGCCGCGGCCGCGTCGGTCTACCGCCAGCTCCTCGCGGCCTTCCCCGAGGCGCCGGAGGTCTGTCGCTGGCGCGCGCAGATCGTCGTCACCACCTTCGCTACCGACGACGTCGTTCGCCAACGGGCTGCGCTCCACGAGCTCGTGGCGACCGCGAGGCGGCTCGCCAGCGGCGACGCGCGGGCCTCTGTCCGCAAGAGCTGCCGCTACGCCGCGGCGGAGCTGCTCGCTACTGCAGCCCGCGACTGGCACGCCCGCGCGGCGCAGGGCGACGACGCGGCCCTGCGCCGGCGCGCCGCCGCGGCCTACACGATCTACGCCGAGAGCTTCGCCGACCTCGGCGGGTGGGAGGCCGTCGCCCGCGATCGCGACGCGCTCACGCGCGGCGACCCGCCGGAGGTCCCGCTCCTCATGACCTGCAGCCAGTGAGCAGAGCCGCGCGCCTCTACCCAGCGCAGGGCGATGAAATGACGACGCGCGCCGACCTCAAAGGCGCGGAATCTCGGCGCCCGCCGTGATCTCGAGCGCACCGGCGCGACGCGGCCGGACGCCCGTTCTGCGCCGGTGCTAGGGTGGAGGCGATGCGGCGCGTTGGGCTGGGATGGGCGGCGATCTTCACACTCGCATGCAACGGCGGCGCGGGCTCCGAGGCGTCCGACACCGAGTCCGGGAGCGCGACCTCGACGATGACCGCGACCGCGACCGCGACGACCGGCGAGGCGAGTGAGACCGGCGGCACGGAGAGCGCGAGCGGTACGAACGGCACGAACGGCACCGACGGCACCGACACCGAGGACACGGGCGTCGGCTGCGGGAGCGGGACGCCCTGGACCGCGGCGGAGCCCGGCCCCTTCATCATCTCCTACGACGAGGAAGGCCTCCTGCTGCCGTACCCGTCGCGCCCCCGCCCCTCGGAGGACGGCCGCTACGTCCTCTTCACGACCTTGACGCAGCCGGGAAACCTCCTCGCTATGTGGCGCCTCGACAACAAGTGCGGGACCGTCGAGGCCGTCCCGGTCGCCGGCTACGATCCGACGGAGCTCGCGGCGGACCTCGACGACCTCGAGCTCTCGCGCGACGGCAGCACCGTCGTCTTCACGGCGCGCGGGCCCGAGAACGGGCAGCTGCGCGCCTTCGCGATCGACGTCGCCAGCGGCGCGCTCGAGCTC
The DNA here is from genome assembly GCA_020431135.1 of Myxococcales bacterium. Classification (GTDB taxonomy): domain Bacteria; phylum Myxococcota_A; class Polyangia; order Nannocystales; family Nannocystaceae; genus JADJRG01. The sequence goes on from JAGQIT010000338.1 coordinate 4,360, forward strand.
CTCGACGTGCTCCCCGACGGGACCGAGGGCGTGGGCGTCTCGGACAGCGTGTCAGTCAGCGCCGACGGCCGCTTCGTCGCCTTCACCACCAACCTCAAGGTCACGGCCGACGACGACGACCTCGGGATCTGGGACATCGTCGTCCGCGATCGCGAGGCCGGCGTCACCGAGCTCATCAGCGTCGACAACGAGGGCAAGAAGTCGAGCAACCACTGCTACTCGCCGAGCATCTCCGCCGACGGCCGCTTCGTCGCCTTCGAGGCCTTCGCCTCGTCGCTGAGCCCCGAGTACTGGTCGAACGGCGCCCACGCCTACGTCCGCGACCGCCAGGAGGACGTCCTCGAGTTCGCGTCGCCGCAGCCGCCGGGGCTCGCCAACGGCACGAGCACCGGCTGGCGCCCGCACATCTCCGCCGACGGCCGCTACGTCGCCTTCGCCACCGACTACGGCCACGCCCCGGAGGACACCGACGAGGAGAGCGACGTCTACCTCCTAGACCGCCAGAGCGCCGCGCTCGAGCTCATCAGCACCGCGACCTTCGACGCCCTCGGGCCGACCTCCGACAACGAGCCCTGGGTCGCCGACGACGGCCAGCGCCTCGTCTACATCGCCTCCGGCCTCGAGGCGCCCTACCCGGTGGCGGCGCTGCTCAAGGACCGCGCGAGCGACGTGACGATCGAGCCGACGCCCGGCCCCGGCGTCGACCTCCTCGACCTCGACCTCTCGGCGCTCCGCGTGAGCCCCGACGGCGCCTGGATCGTCGCGCTCGCCGGCCCCGCCGACGCCATCGACCCGCCGCTCGGCCCCGGTCAGTCGGCGCTCGTCATGCTCCGGGTCGACGCGCTCGTCGACCCGTAGCGCCGCGGCGGGCGGCCTGACCGAGGCGGCGCCTCCCTCCCTGCGAGCGCGGCGCCAGTAGATCGCGGCGACGACGGTGACGACAATGGGCACCATCAGCCCGTACTCGTCTATCCACATACCGCTGGTCTCGCCCTGGATGGTCAGCGGCGTGTAGATCTTCTGGATATAGATATTGTGGGCGCCGTGGAACATGACCGCCGGCCAGAGCGAGCCCGACGTGAACGTATAGTAGGTCATGATCACCGACATGCTGACGAGCATCACGGTGAAGCACGCGAGTTGAAAGAAAGGATCACCGCCGCCATATGCGATGATCACGGGATAGTGCCACACCGCCCACAGGAGGCCGCTGAGCAGGCAGGTCACCTCGAAGGAGAAGAGCCTGCGCAGCTCCCAGACGAGGAAGCCGCGCCAGCCGATCTCCTCGCCGGCGATCGAGCCCAGCGACTTGATGAACTGCACAGACGCGAGCAGGGCGGTCATCAGAGCGACAATGGCCAGCGATGATCCGCCTGAGCCGCCTGACAGCCCGAGCCCGTGCCCCCATTCATCCAGGGTCTCCGGGTTGGCGACGCCAGCGAGCCCGAGGAGCCAGACGAGCCCGTAGGCGATGGAGACATAGAGCGCGGGCAGGACATAGCCGGCGATGTTGGCGCGGTGGCTCCCCCAGCGCCACGGCAGCTCGGCGATCCGTCGCCCCCAGAGCCGCAAGGTCACGAACGCGGCCAGCGTCGGCGTCATCATGAGCGTGCCGACATAGAGCGAGGTCGGTGCCAGGCGGACGATCGCGAAATGGGCCGCGCTCGCGGCCACGCTGAGGACCCCGAGGAACGTCAGCAGAGTGAGGATCGTCCGGCGTCTGTCGGTGTGGATCGGATCCATGATCGTCTGGCGTGCTCGACCGATCGACGCCCTCACTCGAGGCAGGGCTCATACCAGCCCATCTTCGCGCGGTAGGCCTCTGCTTGCGCGTCGGCGTCGGGGTGCTCTTCGTAGCGGGCGGCCGCCCAGGCGGCCCAGTCGGCGTCGACCTGCGCCAGGGGAGCACCGAGCACGCGCTCCACAGAGTCCGGGTCGAGGCCCTCGCGCGCGGTCGCCAGGTCCCACACGACCTCGCGCCCCAGCTCCTCATCGACGTAGCGGAACCACGAGGCCCGCAGGATGTAGGCCTGCCCCTGACAGCGCATGTTCAGCGCCTCGTGCCGCGCCCGATAATCCGCCAGCGTGGGCCCGCCCTGCTGCAGCCAGTGGCCGACGACCACGTCCTCATCAGAGCCGAAGAGCGGGAACCCGGTCTTGTCTGGATCGACCAGCAGCGCCACATACTCCGCCCAGCCCTCCAAGTAGAAGCCCGCGTCGCTCCCCGACTCGGCCAGCGTCGGCGCGACGAGGCTGTCGTAGGCGATGGCGTGCACGAGCTCGTGGGCGTACATGGCGCGATAGCCCCCCTCCGCCTCCGAGAAGCGCCACAGGTGGACCGTCCCCTCGTCGTCGACGTAGGGCGACGTCCGCCGGTAGCGACCGTGCAGCTCCACCCGGATCTCGCCGTCCAGCTCGACGTCCGCGGGGTGCAGCGCCGCGACGTCGGCGTGGAGCGCCTCGCCCATATCCAGCAGCCGCTGGACCTCCTCCTCGGAGCTGCTCACGCCGCTCCCGACGATCTGCAGGTGCTCACTTCGCGCCTCGAGGGCGCACGCCGACAGGGAGGAGATCAAGGCCAAAGCCAGCGCGATTGTGTGTGTAGTCCGCATCTTTGCCCCTCCATCCAACGAGCCAAGGACAGGCTACCCAGCCCCACCCGAGCCGACCATTGGCTGTCTTGGAACACAACCCATGCGGATTCGCATGGACACGATCGACCGCCCAATTTGTGCATCAGCTCGACGCGCGCGGCCTCCCTCGCGTGGGAGCACGATCCGCCGCTCGGCTACGGCGAGGCGACGCTCGCCGTGCTCCGCATCGACGCGCTCCTCGACACGTAGCGGCAGCGCCTCGCCCTTGCGCGATCCTGCGCAGACTTAACTAACATTAATCACGCATGGTTAGCTATGGTGGTTTCCTCG
>JAGQIT010000339.1 GCA_020431135.1 Myxococcales bacterium
AGGCGGTACTTCGGCAGCAGGCCGGCGTGGTGGATGCCGAGGCCGTGGCGGACGAACTTGTGGATGTCCTGGCCGAAGGGCGTGTCGAAGCGGAACCCGGCGATCGCCTCGGCGATCGCCCGCTTCTCCTGCTTCGAGGAGAAGTTGATGCTCATCAGGCTCTGGGCCTGCTCGGCGGCCTCGCGCTGGGTGAAGTTGACGACGTAGATCGGCGCCCTGCCGACCTCGAGGTAGTCGGTGATCGTCTCCTGGAGCGGCGTCTCGCGGTACTCGAACTCGAGCGGCACCGGCCGCGTCGCCGAGCGCACGACCGCCGGCGCCCGCCCGGTGACCTCCGCGAGGCTCGCCTCGATCGCCGTCGTGTCGCCGAGCGTCGCCGACATCAGCATGAAGGTCGCGTGCCCGAGGATCAGCAGCGGCAGCTGCCAGGCGACCCCGCGGTCGCGATCCGAGTAGTAGTGGAACTCGTCCATGATCACGTCATGGACCGCGGTGTAGTCGCCGTCGCGGAGCGCCTGGTTGGCGAGGATCTCGGCGGTGCAGCAGATGATCGGCGCGTCGGCGTTGACCGCCGCGTCGCCGGTCAGCATGCCGACGTTCTCGGCGCCGAAGGCCGCGCACAGCGCGAAGAACTTCTCCGAGACCAGCGCCTTGATCGGCGAGGTGTAGACCGAGCGCCGGCCGAGGGCGAGCGAGCGCATGTGCATCGCCACGGCGACCAGCGACTTCCCCGAGCCGGTCGGCGTGTTGAGGATGACGTGGCGCCCGGCCATGACCTCGAGGACAGCCTCCTCCTGGGCCGGGTAGAGCTCGACGCCGAGGTCCATCGTCCACTCGAGGAAGCCCTCGAGGATCGCGTCGGACGTGACCTCGCCGGCCGCGCGCAGGCGGTCGATGATCGCGGCGAGGCTCACCTAGCCCGGCGTCCCCTCGCCCGCCAGCGGGTAGATCGGGCGGACGTCGATCGGCAGGTCGGCGAGCCCGTCGAGGAGCGCCGCGAGCTCCGGCGGCAGCTTGTCGAAGCGGACCATCCACGCCTCCGCGCGCCCCTGCGAGCCGAGCGCCTGGACGTTGATCAGCTCGCGGGTCAGGGACATCACGGCGTGCTCGAGGATCTCGGGGTGGACGCGCAGGCGGCCGTCCGGGTCGACGGTGATCGCGTCGCTTCCGGCGTAGAAGAGGAGCTGGATCGCCGCGCCCTTGCCGTGGGCCTCGGCGACGCCGAAGCGGAGCGAGCGCAGGAGGCCGGCGACGTAGGAGATCAGCGCCTTGCGCCGCATCGCCGCCGGCAGCTCGCCCTCGTCGATCATGTAGAGGAGGTTGTAGACGCCCATGACGTCGGCCTTCGCCTCCTCGAGGGGCGAGTAGACCGGGCCGAGGGCGACGCGGAGCTCGACCTCCTCCTCCTTGCCGTCGGCGCCTGTGCGCTTGACGTACGCCGGCCCGAGACTGTGCGAGAGCTCGTGGAAGAGCACCTGGTGGAAGAAGGCGTCGGCGTCGAGGTCCGCGCCGTGCTCGGCGGCCAGCGCCCGCTCGCCGATCGGCCGCATGATCGTCTCGAACTTGGCGGCGATCAGGTTGCGCAGGAGCACCTTCTTGGCGCCCTTCTCGGCGCGCACGCGCTCGTCGTTCGGCAAGTTGAAGGCGATCGTCTGCACCGACTTGCGGGCGTCGCCGGCGCTGAAGACCAGGTCGACGACGCGGATCGGGCTCTCGCCGCCGCGCGTCGTCTTGAGCTCGTCGCCGACCGGCAGGTGCCTCTCCATGTCGGCGAGGCGCCCCTTGAAGCGCTTGAGGTCCGCCGAGGCGGCCGCGTCGGCGACCGTGACGAAGGCCTCAAAGGCGCCCTTGAGGCCGAGGAGCTCGTCCTCGTAGGTCTCGTAGGGCCCGATCGTCACCTCGATCGTCGCGTCGAGGTCCATCCAGTCCTTGTCGCTCTGGTAGTAGTCGTCGCTGAGCAGCGCCTTCGCCCGCGAGCTCAGGAACCTCTTGAGCGAGGCGTTCTTGGTCAGCTTGGCGGCGTCGCGCAGCGCCTCGGCGGCCGGGCCGAGGTGGGCGGCGTAGGCCTCGCTGTAGGGGATCGCGACGAGGTCGTCGGCGCGCCGGCGGATCACCGTCGTCAGGCTCTCGAAGGCCGGGCGATCGTCGGGGTGGGCGGCGAGCCACGCCTTGAACTCGTCGGCCGTGAAGTCCGGCGGGTAGAAGCCGCCGCCCGGCGGCCGCGGGCGGTCGGTGGCGAAGGCCTTGTGGTGCTCCTGGCGATCCCAGGGGCCGCGCATGATCTCGAAGAGCTCGGCCTTCGCCTTGCCCTCCGCCGAGCCGTCCTCGGCGAGGCCCTCGCGCAGCGCCGGGTTCTCCTCGAAGGCCTGGACGTCGAAGATCGGCTCCATGTGCCGCGACGCCTCGATGATCTTGTCGAGGGCCGCGCGCTCGTTCGCGGGCAGGCCGCTGACATCCGCCGTGAGCACCACCGGCGCGAAGGCGGCGACGCGCTCCGCCGGGGTCGCCTTGTGGACCTCGGGCTCCGGGAGCGGCGCCTTGGCGGCGGGGATCGCCGTCGGCGCCTTGGCGGCGGGCTTCGCCGCCGGCCGCCGCTCGGCCGTGTCCGCGCCCGAGCACCCGGAGGCGACACAGGCGAGGCTGACGAGCGCAGCCCGTCCGTGGGTGAGGATGCTCCGACGCAGCGACATCGCGGGCGTAGCCTTGCACACTCGGCGAGCGAGGGGAAGCGCGCAGGGGCGCGGCTTCGGGCGCCGAGGCGGCCGCGGCTGTGGCTGTCGACGGAGGCGCCCGAGGACGCCGACGCGCCGACGCGCCGTCGCGCCCGCCGCGATCGCCCCGCGCAGGCGGCCGCGAGGTTCCTGTGCAACGGCCGCGGACGGCGGCCGAACGCGGGGACATGCCCACTACGCGCCTCCTCTCGAACCTCCTCTCCCGCGGCTCGCTCGTCGTCGCGGCCGCGCTCACCGCGGGCTGCCTCGGCACGCCGGCGATGCCGGACACCGACAGCGACACCGGCACCGGCACGGACACGACCGATGACGTCGACGACGGTGCGATGGACGCCAGCACCACCGGCGACGCGTCGGATACCGCCGCAGCCGACGACGACGGGAGCACGACCGATCCCGCGTCGACGGACGAGCCGCCTGTCTCCCGCTTCGACCTCGCCGACTGCCCGAAGAGCGCGGCGATCGAGCTCCTCGTCCCTGGCCGCGCCGAGCTCGTCGCCAACCACGAGGTCAACCTCGTCTGGCGCAGCAACGGCCCGATCGCCCGCGTCCAGGCCTGGCTGTCGGCGGACATGGGCCACAGCTTCCCCCACCTCATCGCCGACATCGACGCGACGGGCGCGGCGCTCCAGGTCGCCCCCTGGGACTCGACGCGCACGAAGGTCGAGCTCGCGGCGCTCGCGGGCTCGGTCTCCCCCCTCGGCTACAAGCTCGCCCTCGCCGCCTTCGACCACAAGGGCACCCTGATCGGCTGCAGCGTCGGCGAGAGGGACTTCGAGCTCCGCGGCTGGCCCGACGACGACGTCGAGCGCCTCGGCGATCTGAGCTTCCCTGACCCGGCGCTCGCCGCCGCGATCAACACGCAGCACGCCGACCCCACGCTCCGCGCGAACCTGGTCCACGAGCTCTCGCTGAACGACGCCGGCATCGCCGACCTCCTCGGCCTCGCGCACCTGCCGATGCTCAACCATCTCCGCGTCGAAGGGCAGGTCGTGACCTCGGTCGCCGAGCTCTCGTGGATGACGAACCTCCAGCGCCTCAGCCTCGACGGCGACCCGCTGACGAGCGACGAGCTGGCGCTGCTGAGCGGCCTCACCAACCTCGAGCACCTCACGCTCGACGCGACCGGCATCGCTGTCAGCGCCCTCCCCGAGCTCCCGAAGCTCGGCGTCCTGTCGCTCGCGGAGCTCGAGCTGCGCAACCATGACCTCGCGCTCCTCCCCAGCTACCCGCAGCTCACCGAGCTCCGCCTCGCCCAGAACCTCATCACCGACCTGTCCACGCTGCCGCTCTACGAGGGCCTGCAGGCGCTGTGGCTCGGCGACAACGCCGTCGCGGACGTCGCCGGCCTCCCCGCCTACGCGAAGCTCGCCAACCTTCAGCTCGACGGCAACGCCCTCACCCACCTCGACGGCCTCCCGGAGCTCCCCAGCCTCGTCTACCTGCAGCTCGCCGACAACGACATCAGCGACCTCGCCGGCCTCGTCGCCGCCCCCGGGCTCACCAACCTCAACCTCAACAACAACGCCCTCGCCGACCTCTCCAGCCTCCCGCCGCTGCCGAAGCTCCAGCAGCTCGTCGCCACCAACAACGCCCTCGACAGCCTGGAGGGCGCGCCGACGCTGCCGGAGCTCGCCGAGCTCACGCTCTCCGAGAACTCGCTGACGAGCGCCGAAGGCCTCCCGAGCCTCGCGAAGCTCCGCGTCCTCCGCCTGAGCGACAACCAGCTCACTACCCTCGACGGCATGCCCGAGCTGCCGGCGCTGGAGACCCTTCAGCTCTCCGGGAACGCGCTCACCGACGTCTCTGCGCTGACCAAGTACTCGACGCTGAAGCAGCTCACGCTCAGCGGCAACGCCATCGACACAGGGGTCCTCGCGCTCGCCGAGCTCGAGAACCTCACCTATCTCTCGCTCGCCGACAACCCGACGATCCCCTGCATCCTGCAAAACACGGTCAAGGCGGAGCTCCTCGCCAAGCACCCTGAGGCGACGGTCCACCTGTCAAAGACCTGCATCGACGCCTAAGACCGCGTCGAACCGCAGCGCGAGCCGCGATGACGGCCGCGGCGCACCTCGCGTCGCGGCCGTCGCCGCGTCCCCTGCGGTTGCGACGCTGCGCTCGCGGGCGTTATCCTCGCGGGCGAATTCGACCCGTGGCTCGCGGCGAACACAGAAGCGGCCGCGGGCTGGCCCGGCGTCGCCAGCCCGCGAGCTCCCCCACCAAGGTCCGCCCGAGCGCGGTCGAGTTCCTGCTGATCGCCGCCGGCCTCGCGCTCGTCTGGCGCTACGCGTGGATCATGGACGACGCCTTCGTCTACGCGCGCTACGCCGACAACGCCGTCCTGAGCGGCCTCGGCCTCGTCTACAACCGCGGCGAATTCGTCGAGGGCTACAGCTCGCCGCTGTGGATGCTGTGGATGCTCCCGCTGCGCGCGCTCGGCCTCAACTACTGGCAGATCTGGCTCGGCACGGGGCTCGCCAGCTTCGCGGCGGCGGGCGGGCTCCTCGTCGCCCTCGAGCGCAAGCTCTCGCCGGGCCCCCGCGCCGGCGCCCGCGTCAACCTGCCGCTCGCCTTCCTCGCCTGCTCCTACGCCGTCACCTCGTTCTTCACCTCGGGCCTCGAGACGCCCTTCGTCGAGCTGTGCGCCGTCGGCTACGCCCTCTACTGCGTCGATCCGCGGTCGCGCGTCGGACAGCTCCTCGTCGGCCTCTCGCCGCTCGTCCGCCCCGAGCTCGCGCTCCCCTTCGCGTTCGTTCTCGCGGTCACGGCCTACCGCGCCCGGAGCCTGCGCGCCGTTCTCGTCCCGGCGACGCTCGGCGTGGCGACGCTGCTCGCCTGGCTCGCGTTCCGCGTCTACTACTACGCGGATCTCCTGCCCAACACCTTCTACCTCAAGCACGCCTACAACCCGGCGCAGGGCTGGCGCTACTTTTTAAACACCTTCGCCAGCTACCACGTCGGCCTCCTGCTCCTCGCTAGCGCCGGGCTGTGGCTGTGGCTGCGCCGCGGCGATCGGCCTGCGCCGCCGCACGATCGCCGCGTCGGCGCGCGGCTGACGATGCTCGGCGCGGCCCTCCTCGTCTCGCTCTACGTCATCCGCATAGGCGGCGACGCGGTCCACTTCCGCTTCCTCGCCTTCCCCTTTGTCCTGGTCGTCTGCGCCACCGGCGGGCTCCTCGGTGAGGTGCTCGGTCGCGCGGTCCCGCAGCGGGCGAGGAGCGCGGGCGCTGCGTTCAGCGTCGCGATCGCGGCGACGAGCCTCCTCCTCCAGCCGCCGCAGCGGACCGAGCACGTCCTGCGCGGCGACGCCGGCCACGTCCAGGTCGACGGGATCAGCGACCCGAGCTGGCACCGCAGCCGGACGAAGTTCCGCCGCCTCGCCCGCGAGGATCCCTCCTACGACGCGCGTATCGCCGCCGGCGATCGCCTGCGCTACCGCGAGGTCGTCGCCGACGGATTCTGCGCCCGCGCCCACTGGCGCCACGACCTCCGGGTCGTCCACAGCTTCGGCCTCACCGACCCGATCCTCGCCCGCCTGACCGTCCCCGAGGATCGCCCCGGTCACCGCTACAAGCTGCGGCCCTACGCCAACGACCTCGTCCGCCTGTACAGCGACCCGCGCGCGCGCTTCACCGGCGCGCTCTTCAGCGACGCGATCGACCAGGGCTACGCGCCGCCGTGGATCGCCAAGCGGCGCGCGACCTTCGACCTCCTCGCGCGCAAGGCCTACAACACGCACGACTTCGCCGAGAACCTCGCGCTCGCTTTGAAGAGCCCGCGGAAGATCGAGGTCGGCCCGTAGCGCGAGAGACGAGCGCGCAGGTCCACGGGGCCCGCCGAGCCCGAGGGGACCCCGCGTAGACGCCGACCGCCCTTACTTCTGTCCCTTTGGACACGTTGTGCGTGCAGCGACTTGGATCGCCAGCGCGCTCCGACTCCCCTCGGCGACGAGCACGCGAGACGTAGAGCGACCGCGGAGCGCTAGGCCGCGGTCGCGCCCGTCAGCGCCCGGTAGAGGAAGGGCAGCGAGACGTCGAGGCGGTAGTCCGTGCTCGAGTGGTTGTCGTCGAATTCCTCGTAGAGGTGGTCGATCCCCGCGGCCTCGAGGCGGCGGACGAGCGCCCGCGTGCCGTAGTGGATCATGTACTGATCGCGCGAGCCGACGTCGATGTAGAGCCCCTTCAGCGAGCGCAGGCCGGCCTGGCACGCGGGGTCGTCGATCATCGTCAGCGGATCGTGGGCGAGCCAGCGCGCCCACTTCGCCTCGTCGAGCTCGCAGGTGTGGAGATCCACCGGGAGGTTGATCCCCCAGAACGCCTGCGGGTCAGGGTCGTAGATCGCCGACATCGCCAGGCTCATCAGGGCGTAGAAGTCGCCGCCGCGGATCTTCTTCGCCGCGCGCACGTTCGCGATGAACGCCTGGAAGTCGCCCTTGTAGCGGCTGAGGGCGTCGAGGGCCTTGGGGAACTCGGGGCGCAGGAGGAGCTCGAAGCCGACGTCGCCGGAGTGGGAGGCGGCCGCGCCCCAGACGTCGGCGTGGCGCATGCCGTGGACCAGCGCCCCGTAGCCGCCGCTCGACTTGCCGTAGACCGCGCGGTGGTCGCGGCCGCGGCGGAGGTTGAAGCTGTTCTCGAGCGCCGGCACGAGGTCGTCGATGAGAAAGTCCTCCCAGCGGCCGACCGCGGCGGAGTTGATGTACTGGTTGCCGCCGACCGCCGTAAAACAGTCCGGGAAGGCGACGACGACCGGCCCCATCGCGCCGCTCGCGATCAGGCGATCGAGGCGCTGCGGCACGCTCTCGCCGAAGGCGCTCCAGCTCAGGCGCTTGAGGCCCGAGCCGGTGAACGCCGCGAGGTCGACGAAGAGGGGGTAGGGATCGCCGGCGTCGTCGTAGCCCTCGGGGAGGTAGACGGCGACCGTCCGGCAGGTCGGGTCGCCGAGGAGGTTGTCCTTGAGGGCCGCGGAGTCGACGCGGATCTCGACGATCCGGCCGCGGAGGGGGCTGTAGTTGTGGATCGGCATGATCGAGGAGCCGCCCGATGCGGAGGTCGGCGGCCGACCTTACCACCGCCGCGGCTGACAGGCGCCCGCGCCTGTGCGATAAAGCGCCGCGATCATGACAGCATCGACTGGTACCGACACGGTGTGGAAGGGCGGCATCGCCGATGACCTCTCGCGGACGATCCTCTCGGCCGAGCAGATCGCCACGCGGACCGCGGCGCTGGGCGCCCAGATCGCGGCGGACTACCGCGGCCGCGACCTCCTCGTCGTCGGCGTTCTCAGCGGCTCGTTCCTCTTCATCGCCGACCTCGTCCGCCAGATCAACCTGCCGCTGGCGCTCGACTTCATCTCGGTCTCGTCCTACGGCGACCGCACGCGCTCGTCCGGCGTCGTCCGCATGCTCAAGGACCTCAACCAGCCGATCGCCGGCCGCGACCTCCTCCTCGTCGAGGACATCATCGACACCGGCCTGACGCTCTCCTACCTGATCGAGAACCTGCGCACGCGCCACCCGGCGTCGATCGCCGTCGCCACCCTCCTCGACAAGACCGAGGCCCGCGTCGTCAAGATCGACACGGCCTACGTCGGCTTCGAGTGCCCCAACGAGTTCGTCGTCGGCTACGGCCTCGACTACCGCGGCCGCTACCGCAACCTGCCGTATATCGGCGTTCTGAAGCCTGAGATCTACCAGGACGAGTAGCCTCCGAGGCCGGACCCCCCGGCCGCTCGCGCCGGTGATAGAACCTAGGGGTGTCGTCCCGTCTCTTCGCAGCCCGCGGCGCGCTCCCCCTGCCCTCGCCCCTTGATCGGGCCGCGCCATACATATGTCCAAAAGGACATGTTCACCCACGCGGACGGGGCGGCCGCCGTAGAGGGCGAGCGTCGGCCCTCGGCGCCACGCTCCTCGCCGCGGCCCTCGGCTGCACCTTCAACGACCCGCTGCCCGAGGACCTCGGCGCCTGTCCGGACGACTCCGCCGCGCCCGAGCCGACGCCCGGCCTCACCTACTACCGCGACATCCAGCCGCTCCTCGCCGCGCGCTGCGGCGAGTGCCACCGCGACGGCGGCATCGCGCCCTTCGCCTTCGACACCTACGCCAGCGCCTACCCGGCGCGCGACCTCCTCGCTCAGGTCGTCGCCGCGCGGACGATGCCCCCGTGGCCGCCGGGGCGCTGCTGCGAGGAGTACCTCCACGACCGCGCGCTCACGGACGACGAGGTCGCGGCGATCGTCGGCTGGGCCGAGGAGGGCGCGCCCGAGGGTGCCCCCGCGGACAGCCCCGCGCCCGAGGACCTGCCGCCGGGCGAGGTCGGGCTCTCGCGCGTCGACCTCGAGCTGACGATGCCCGCCGCCTACACGCCGAGCGACCCCGACGGCGATGAGGTCCGCTGCTTCGTCCTCGACTGGCCGGAGGACCAGCAGCGCTTCATCACCGGCCTCGACGTCCGCCCGGGCGACCCCGACACCGTCCACCACGCGATCGTCTACGCGGTGCCGCCGGCGAAGGCCGCCGTCTACGAGGCGCTCGCCGACGCCGATGAGGCCCCGGGCTGGTCGTGCCCGGGGGGCCTCGCCGAGGGCGGTGACACGGTCGTCGGCGGCTGGGTCCCGGGCTCGCGCGGCTACGACTTCCCGAACAGGATCGGCCGCGGCGTCGCCCCGGGCGCGAAGATCATCCTCAGCGTCCACTACCGCTTCCCGCCGGCGACCCCGAGCAGCGACCAGACCGCGATCGCGCTGCGCCTCGACGACGCCGTCGACCGCGAGATCCAGGGCCTCGCCGTCTACAACCCCGCCTGGCTCGTCGGCAAGGCGATGAAGATCCCCGCCGGCGACGACGACGTCCGCTTCACCTACGGCTACGACCCCGCGGTCTACACCGGCGGCGCGGCGCTGATCCACAACGTCAGCCTCCACATGCACGAGCGCGGCGCCTCGGGCTCGCTGGCCGTCGAGCGCGCCGACGGCTCGGTCGACTGCCTCCTCAACATCGACGACTGGGACTACGACTGGCAGGGCGACTACTGGCTCGCCGACCCCGTCGAGCTCCGCACCGGCGACCGCCTCAAGGTCGAGTGCCACTTCGACAACTCGGCGAGCAACCAGCGCCCCGGCGAGGAGCCGAAGGAGCTGTGGTGGGGGGATGATCTCGAGATGTGCATCGCTACGGTGCTTGTCACCGCGCCCTAGCGACAACACTCGCCCTCAGCGCACCCAGCCCCGCGCCTCCGCGATCTCCAGGAGGTCCGGATCGTCGAGCGACACCGGCCGGATCAGCGTGCCGATCCGCTCGCGCTCCCACCAGACCTCTTCGCCAGGTTCGGCGAACCAGTAGCGGTAGACCTCGACGCGGACGAAGCGCGGCGGCGGCTCGCCGGCGCCGACAAACGGATCGACCGCGAGGAGCGGGTCGATCGTGCGGTCGCCGGCGAGGAGCTTGTAGACGAGGTGGAGGAGCCAGTCGTTGCGGACGAAGACGCCGCGGCCCTGGGCCTCGAGCGCGGCGAACCACATCAGCCAGTCGAGGCGCAGATGGTAGGGGGTGACCAGGCACGGGCGGCGCGCGGGATCGCCCGGCTTGCACGGGAGCTCGTAGGCCCGCCACTCGGCGTCGGGGCCGGGGAGCTCGGCGGCGGTGCCCTCGATGATCAGCTCGAGGCGCTCGCGGGTGATCGAGCCGAAGGCGCCGTAGGTGTTGACGAGGTGCAGGCGGTCGAAGGAGCGGTTCATCGCTTGCTGCGGCGACAGCAGGTTCCTCACGACGTCGACGCTGCGCCAGGCGACGACGGCGGCGAAGAGCCAGGCGAGGATCGTCGCCGCCTTGGCGGGGCGCCGCGCGGGGCTCAAGGCCGCGCCGACTCCCTCGTCCTCGAGCCGCCCGCGCCAGCGCCGGGGCACGAGCCGCAGGAGGAAGTCGTCGTCGAAGCAGGCGAGGCAGGGGACGATCGTCAGCCAGTTGAGGAACGAGAGGTTGCCGCTGCTGATCAGGGCGACCTGGAAGGCGACGAGGACGACGCCGGTGAGGTTGCGGAGCAGGCGCGGGCCGAAGACGAGGAAGGGGAGCGCGACCTCAGCGAGGTGGTTGAAGAGGACGCCGCCGCGGTGGACCCAGGCCGGCATCTGGTGAAAGAGCCAGCTCCCGGGGTGGGGGTTCGGCTGGGTCTCGAAGTGGACGTCGAGGCAGGTGAGGTCGGTCCAGCACGGGTCGCCGCGGAGCTTGATGAGGCCCGCGCCGAGCATGATGCGGAAGGCGAGCCAGCGCAGGAGGAAGATCGCGACCGCCGGCGGCTCGCGCTCGCCGACGCCGAAGACCCGCGGCCTCAGGCCGCGCCACGGGCAGAGGAGCGCGACGAGGAGCGTCGTCTCGAGGAGCTGGGTCTCCCAGCCGAAGGAGTACCAGCGCTGGCCGACGTGGACGAGCGAGAGCTGGAGGATCCACAGGAGGAGGAGGAGCGCGGCGTTCTCGACCCCGAGGAGGAGCGCCGCGCCGAGGACGACGCCCGCGTAGCCGACCGCGCGCAGGGTCGCGTCGCTGGTGTCGAGCCAGAAGAGCGAGGGCAGCTCGCGCGAGGCGTCGTCGCCGAGCGCCTCGCGGAGCTCTCCGAGGTAGAGGTCGATCGGCAGGAGGCCGCCCTCGCCGAGGAGCGCGACCCCCTGAAGGACGACGCCGACGAACGCCGCGATGTAGATGACGCCGAGGAGGCGGACGATCAGCGCGCGGACGAGGCGGTAGCTCTGCGGCCTGCCGGGTTCTCCGGGGCCGCGGAGCGCCGCGCCGAGCGACGCGAGGAGCCGCGCGCCGCGGGGACGCCAGTCGGCGGGCGGTGGCTCTGAGGATGTCTCTTCGGACACAGCGCGCGCGTCCCCCTCACGCTCGGCGCTCTCAGGCGCCCTCGCGTCCGCCGCCTCGCCCTCTCGAGAGTCCGCCGCTCCGGCGCCGCTGCCCTTCTCCGCCACGGTCGTGCTCCGCGGCGATCTTCGCACGACCGGCGCCTTCGATCACCCGCACCGCAGACGCAGGGCGCCGCGGGTCCCCCGCGACGCCCGCAATCTCAGCGCCCCGCTCAGGGTCGACGGCGGCGCCGACCGATCCCCGCGAGGCAGAGGAGCGCGAAGCCGAAGAGCGCGCCCCCCCGATCGCTGTCGCCGGCCGCGCAGGCGCAGCCGCCGGCCTCGTCGTCGATCATCGCGCCGGTCGTCGCTGAGCCGTCGCCGGTGGTGCCGTCGCCGGTGGTGCTGCCGCCCGTCGTGCCGACGCCGCCGGTGGTCTCGCCCTCGATGACGCAGCTCGGATCGCAGCCGTCACCGGGCTCGGTGTTGCCGTCGTCGCACTGCTCGCCGAGGTCGAGGTTGCCGTCGCCGCAGACCGGCGCCGGCGGGGCCTCGGCGCCGACGAGGCAGAGGCTGTCGAGGTTCCAGCCGCCGAAGTCGAGGCCGGCGTCGGCGGAGAGGATGAAGGTCAGCTCGACCTTGCCGTCCTTGACCCCCGGGGTGATGTCGATGTCGCGGAACACCCACTCGCGGTCGATGTGGTGGAGGTTGTTCTGCTCGGGGCTCAGGCCCTTGCTCGCGTTCTGCCAGGCGATCGCGCCGTTGACCTCGATCCGCGCCGAGTCGAACTCGCGGTCCTCGACGGTGAGCCAGCGCCAGAACTGGAGGCGGACCTTGTCGTGGCCGCTGACGTCGATGACCGGCGAGCGCAGGCGCGAGACCCGGGTCGGGTCGTAGAGGCCGTCCTCCATGTCGCCGAGGTCGACGCCGGCGACCGCCGCGCCCTCGTACGCCGCGCCCGGGTCGCCGCCCGCGCCCAGCGGCGCGCCGAAGGCCCACTCGTTGAAGGGGGTCCAGCCGTCGAGCTCGTCGGCGTTCTCGAAGCCGGTGCAGTAGATCGGCGTCACCGGGCCGAAGTAGCGCTCGTACCACGGGTCGGCCGGGTTGTCGGGGAAGGTGATCGTCATGCCGTCGCTGACCTCGGCGCGGACCTGGTACTCGACGACGACGCCGTCGCTCTGCGGCGGGATCACCCCGGCGAAGCCGCCCTCGACGCTGCCCATCGCCACCGAGGTCACCTCGTCGCTGCCGCGCACGCGCCAGTCGAGGGTCGCGCCGTCGACGGTGATCCCGAGGCACTCCTCCTTGGCGGCGACGTCGACGTCGAGCTTGATCGGGACGCCGCCGTCGCCCTCCTCCGCGAGGACCTCGACCTTCGCCCCGAAGGCGTCAGCGAGGACCAGGCCGTGGATGTAGAAGGCCGTGTCGATCTCGCACTGGTTCGGCGTGCCGTTGCTGAGGTCGCCGTCATCGTCGTCGGCGAGCAGCGCCTCCGGGTACATCGTCGGGATGTTGGTCGCCCGGCGGATCGACTCGTACCAGATCTCGTCGGTCTTCGCGACGCCGTCGGCCTCGCCGAGCTTGGCGACCAGCGCCTTGCGCAGGTCCCAGAGCGCGCCGCCGATGATCCGCCCCTCGGCGTGGATCTCCCCGCGGTCCTCGGGCCAGTGCCACTCGTAGTTCGGCGGGTCGAGGTTCCGCATCGGCTTGTCGTCGAGGTAGAAGCCCATGCCCATCCTGGCGTCGCCGGTGATCGTCGCCGCGAGGTAGTCCGAGATGCCCTCCGAGAGCGCGCCGTCGAAGGCGCCGACGCCGGGGATGAGCCCCTGCGAGTGCACCGAGTGGCCGACCTCGTGATAGGAGACGTCCGGGATCCGCGAGGTGTACTCGCAGACCCCCTCCTTGCCCTGGAGGAAGAAGATCGAGTCGCCGTCGGAGAACGCGTTGCACTCGCCGTTGGTGAGGTTCGCCGTGACGCTGATCTGTCCCTGCAGCCACTCGAGCTCCGGGGCGATCGACATCACCCGCTGCTTGACGTCGTAGACGGCGGTGAAGTTGGTGAGCTGGCTGTCGATCAGCGGGTCGTCGGGCGCCGACCAGGTGCCGACCTCGCCGGGGCCGAGGGTGAAGGCCTGGCTGGCGTCGTCGCCGGAGCTGTTCTTCACCTTGAGGAGCGGGCCCTCGAGGGTGGCGACGATCTCCGCGGGGATGTCCGGCGTGGTGAGCTGGCCGCTCTCGTCGGTGATCGCCGGCTGACCGTCGACCGTGACGTTCATCCCGCGCAGCGGCAGGGTGTGCCGGTCGCTGAGCGGGTAGCGGATCGGCACGTCGGCCTCGAGGTTGACGACGCCGGAGAAGAGGCGGGTCTGGGCGGCCACGGGCGCGCCGCTGCGCGCGTCGACGTAGACCCAGGCCTTGGCGAAGGGGGCCTCGGCCGCGACCTCGACGCGGAGGACCTCGACGAAGCGCTGCTCCCGGCGATCGACGAGCGGCAGGATCATCGGCCCGCTGACCGCGGCGGCCTCGACCCCGGCGTAGCCGCCGGCGACGAGCCAGTCGATCGCCGCCGCCTGGGCGCGGTCGTCGGCGATCGGCGCGTCGGTGAGCGCGACGTCGGCGACGGCGAGCGCCTCGGAGGCGATCATCACCAGGCG
>JAGQIT010000340.1 GCA_020431135.1 Myxococcales bacterium
TAGTCGTTGCCGAGCGCCTTGACCGGCGGCACCTGCTGGTGGGCGCCGTCGCAGGCGACGGCGTTGATCGGCACGTTGAGGCAGGTCGCGCCGCCGAAGAGCGCGAAGGGCTTGTCGGCGAGGATCGGCGAGCCCGTGAGCTCGGCCGACTGGGCGATCTGGATGGTCTCGCCGCGGTTCAGCGTGTAGTCGGTGGGGACGTTCGCGGGCGCCGGATTGACGCCGTTGCCGCCCTGGATCGCGACCTTCGGCTGGATCGTCACCGTCGTGTTGTCCTCGTTGCCGACGAGGACGATGTGCGGGTAGCCGTCGGAGACGATCTGGCTCTTCGTGAAGGCGTTGATGGCGATGTAGTTCGTATCCCAGGTGCCGCTCGGCAGGAGCAGCGTCGCCGAGGTCGCCGCGACCGAGCCACCGCCGTAGGGGAGCATCTGATAGGCCGCGACCGGGAAGTCGGTGGTGATGTGGAAGGCGTCGCCGCGGCCGGTGTTGGTGACCGCGGTCTCCTGGGTGACCGCCGCGAGGTTGCCGGGGCAGCTCGGGAAGCTGCCGGGTCCGCGCGACAGGAAGAGGATCGCGACCTCGCCGACCGGCAGGCCCTGGTTGGCGTCGTAGGGGTCGTAGACGATGTTGGCGCCCTGCCCCGAGGGGATCCGCGCGAAGCTCTCCACCGGCAGCTGCTGCCCCTGGTACTCGACGTTGATGTGGACCGGCTCGCTCCAGGTGTTGGCGACGAAGGCCGCGAAGCAGGCGCCGTTGCCCGCCGAGATGAGGCCGGTCTTCACCGACCAGAACTCGCAGCCCTCCGAGCGCTGCTCCTTGAAGGCGGCGTCGCAGGGGGTGTCGACGCACTCGCCCATCGCGCAGTACTGGTTGTTGGCGCCGCAGTCCTCGACGACCATGTCGTCGCACATGACCATCGTGCCCTCGTCGTCGCAGGTCAGCGTGCAGTCCGGGCCGGTGGTGCTCGATCCCGACGTCGTCGTCTCGACGCCCATCGTCGTCGTCCCCGTCGTCGGGTCCATGGTCGTCGTCGAGTCGGTGCCGTTCGTCGTCGTCCCCGTCGTCCCCGTCGTCTCGCCGGCGCTCGCCGTGCCGCTCATCGTCCCGTCGGAGTCAGAGTCGGTGCCGGTGCCGCTCGCGGTCGTCGTCGCCGTCGCCGTCGCCGTCGCCGTCGCCGTGATCGTCGCTGTCGACGCGGTGTCTGTGCCTGTCGAGGTGTCGTCGCCGTTGCACGCGACGAGGACGACCGCAAATGTGAGGAGGGACGAGGACCGGACGAGACGATCGGAGCGGAGCATTGCGCCAGCATGCCGGCGCCTGCAGAGGGTTGTCGAGCGTTCGTCGCTCCGAGATCCACGCGCGCGGGCGGCCGCGCCCCCCGTGCGCGACTACGAGCCGCTTTTGTCGGCGAGCTCCGCGAGGACCTCAAAGCGGCCGATGGTCCGCGCGAGGTCCTCGCGCAGGCACGGGTAGCAGTCCTTCTTCTTCTTGCCCTTGCCGCACGCGTTTCGCCCGCCCTTGTCGAGGGCGTTGAGCACCGGCAGCGTCTTCGGCTCGTCGAGCTCGCGGATCTTCCGGAGCACCGCCTGCTTGTCGGCGCACTTCGCCGCCAAGACGAGCTGCGAGCTCGCGCGGACGTAGGCCGGCAGGGCGTCGTCGGGCTCGAACTCGCTGATCTTGGTCGCGCCGACGCTGCGCTCCTTGTCGGAGACGTCGGGATCAAAGAGGAGGTTGACCGCGGCGGCGACGTCGGTCGGGATCGTCGGCTTCGCGTCCTCCTCCTTGGGGGTGTCCTCGGCGGGCTGCTCCTCCGCCTTCTCCTCCGCCGCCGGCTCCGGCTCGTCCGCCTTGGCGACCTTCTCGGCGGGCTCGTCGGCGGGCGCGCCCCCGTCGCCGCCGCCGACCAGGAGAACGACCGCGATGAGGATCAGCGGCGTCAACGAGATCAGCGCGAGGATCACCCGCGTGCCCGTCGACGCGCTCCGCCACAGCGCCTTGAGCACGTCGCCGAGCTGGCTAAAGACCGCCTTCACCGACGAGCCGCCGGGCGGCGCCTGGGGGAGGAGGAAGCCGTCCGAGACGACGGTGCCGCCCGGCTCCGCGCCGAAGGGCAGGCCGCCCGCGCTCGCGTAGCCGGGCATCCCGCCGACGCCGGCGAGGCCCGAGGTCTCGGGGATCGCCGTGACCAGCGACTCCTCGAAGTCGGAGCCGTGGGCGAGCTTGCGCAGGGTCGGCGACACCGGGTCGATCAGCCGCGGGCGCTCGCGCGGGTCGCGGGCGAGGAGCTGGCAGATCAGCGTGCCGAGGATCTCCGGGGTCGGCCCGTCCTCGAAGCCGTCGAGCCCCGCCGGCTCCTGGTGGAGCTGGAGCGCCAGCGCGTCCTCGGCGGTGTCGGCCTCCCACAGGCGGCGGCCGTTGATGCACTCCCAGAGCACGACCCCGAGGGCGTAGGCGTCGGCGCTCTCCGTCACGTCCTCGCCGAGCGCCTGCTCGGGCGACATGTAGCCCGACGTCCCGAGGATGTTGCCCTGGCGGGTCACGGTCGAGCCGAGCTCGTGGCTCGGATCGACGAGGGCGTTGCCGGTCATCCGGGCGATGCCGAAGCTCGTCAGCTTGATCCAATACGAGCCGTCGTCGCGGACCTCGAGGAGGAGGTTCTCCGGGTTGACGTCGCGGTGGACGATCCCGACCGCGTGCGCGGCGATCAGCGCCTCCGAGAGCTGCGAGCCGATGTCGCAGGCGAGGGTCCAGTGCATCCGCCCGTGCTCGTTGAGGAACTCGCGCAGGGTCGGGCCGCGGACCATCTCGGTGACGAGGTAGGTCCGGCCGTCGGTGAGGCGACCGCAGTCGATGATGCCGACGACGTTCGGGTGATCGAACTGGGCGCCGGCGGTCGCCTCACGCGAGAAGCGAGCCGCGACCTCGCCGTCGCTCGCGTACTCGGGCTGGATGATCTTGATCGCGACCTGCTTGCGCAGGCGGAGGTGCTGGGCGACGAAGACCGTGT
>JAGQIT010000341.1 GCA_020431135.1 Myxococcales bacterium
GCCTCGAGCTCGGGATCGACGTGCTGGAGAACGGTGTGCCGGCCGATGAAGAGGACGAGCAGCGCAGCCCAGTCGAGGAGCACGGCGATTGCCGGTCGGCGCAGCGGCTGCGCCTCGGGGGACGTGCGGGACTCGCGAATGAAGGACTGATACGAGGCGAGCACCTGGTGCGCGCGAGCGGGGAGCATGCGGTCGATTGCCTCGACGATCGGCTGGGCGCGGCCGAGGAGGAGCGGCGTTGTGAAGGCGGTGATGGTGGCGACCGTAACGAGCGCGGGCAGCGTCTCCTCCGGGACGACACCGCCGCCGATGGCGATCGTCGCGAGGATGAACGACAACTCGCCGATCTGACCGAGGGCGAGCCCCGAATAGATGCCGCGGCGAAGCGAGCTACCCGTAAGAACAGTCGTGAGCGTGACGGCGACGAACTGCATGCCGACGACCACCGCGCACAGGAGGAGGGCGAAGGGCAGGGTCCGCCACGCGACCACGGGGTCGACGCTCATGCCGATCGAGACGAAGAAGATCGCCGAGAAGAGCCCGCGCAGCGGCTCGAGGGTCGCCTCGACCTCGTGGCCCCGCCCCGACTCTGCGACGGCCATCCCCGAGATGAAGGCGCCGAGGGCGACGGAGTAGCCGAACTCGTTGGCGGCCATCGCCAGGCCGAAGGCGGCGCCGGCGATGAGAACGACGAGGACCTCGGTGTCGGCCTGCTTGAGCGCGTAGCGGATGAGGCGCGGGAGGATCAGCAGGCCGACGATGAGCATCGCCGCGACGGCGCCCGTGAGCTGCCCGAGGAGGAGGCCGAGGGCGCGCAGGCCGACGGTCTCGCCGGCGGCGAGGGCCGTCACGAGGGCCATCAGGACGATTGCGACGACGTCCTGGACGACGAGGATCCCGAAGACGTGGCTGCGGACGTCGGGGTCGACCGGGCGCGCCCGGAGCACGGCGCTGACGACCATCGTGCTCGAGATCGCGAGCGTCGCTCCGAGGCAGATGCTCGCGGCGGTCGTCCAGTCGAGGACGTTGCCGACCGTGAACCCGGCCCACCACAGCGCGGCGATCTGCGCGACGGCCGTGAGCCCCGAGACCGGGATGATCTCGAGGAGCCGACGGACGCGGAACTCGAGGCCGACGGCGAACATGACGAGGACGACCCCGACCTCGGCGAGCTCCGTCATCCGCTGCGGGTCGGCGAAGAGCGGGATCGGGATGTAGGGGCCGACGATCAGCCCGGCGAAGAGGTAGCCGAGGACGCTCGGTTGGCCGAGCCGGCGGGTCAGCAGCCCCGTGCCGGCGGCGACGATCGTGACGATCGCGAGGTCAGAGAGCAGCCCTGGGTGCATGTCGATTCAAGTCCTACGACCATCGCATGCGAGCGGCCTACGCTCGCGCGTCGAGGTCGCTGTCTGGTCGGGCTTCGACGCCAGCTTCGCGCAATGCGTTGTAGAGCTGGGTGTGGAGATCGCTGCGCACCTCTCGCACCAACATGTCGGTCTCGAGCCACGCTGTGACGTGAACGCGACCATCGGCGCCCTGACGCACCTCGGGTGCGGGGGTCGTGGCGACACTTCGGTGGGTCAGCGCGTCGCGGAGGAGCGTCTCGATGACGCGCTGATCCGCTGGGTCGAGGCGCACTGTGAACTCTAGCGGCACCCGCGGGGGTAGATCGGCGCCGCGGTCAACGGGGGCGCGGGGGGTGTCCTCGGCGGCTTCGACGTGGTGCTTCCGAACGAATCTCAGGGCCCGATAGGCGAGGAGTGAGCCGCCGAGCGCCGTGCCGCCTTGGCCGACGTTGGCGAGGACACGCCCCGTCGTCGACGCGGCCTCCCCCGGAGAGGGCCGCCACTCTGGCCGCTCCGCGACCATCCACAGGATCGCGCCGAACGTGAAGGTCACGAGCCCCACATAGGCCGCGGAGAACCGGGAGAAGGACGTCTGGCTCATGGCGCGAAGGCTAGAGCATTCTCGAAGCCGTCTGACGGGGAAAGCGCCGCGCTGGCGGCGGGCGAATGTCCCGTGGGCTCCTGGGGATCCGGCGTCCGCTCGCTACACGCGTGAGGCGAGTCGCTTGGGGGCTCACACGCCGGCACCGTGAGATACACGGATCCTACGTCCCACTCCGCTGCGAGCGCTGCGAGCAGCTGAATTGGGATGAGGGCGGCGTCCCAGCGGGGCTCGGAGACTCGCGCGGCGAAGGGAGCGACCGGCTCAC
>JAGQIT010000342.1 GCA_020431135.1 Myxococcales bacterium
GGGGTTGCCCTCGATCTTGATCGGGCGCCCGTCCTGGGACTCGGCGAGGACGCCGAGGACGCTGCCGCCGATCTGATAGGCGGTCGAGTACCAGAGCGGCTCGCCGGGGACGACGTCCTCGGGGCGCTTGGCGAAGGGGAGGATCCGCTCGACCGGCTTGCGGATGCAGCCGGTCGTCAGCCCCGCGAGGGCGGTGGACGCCCCGAGGAGGCCGACGAAGGAGCGCCGGCGGACGCGGAGCTGCGTCAGCTCCCCGCCCACGCCCGCTGCCTCCGCGGGGAACTCGTCGTGGGAGACCGGCGCGGGCTCACCCTTGACGAGGCTCTCGTGAGCCTCGAGGCTGCGCCAGTAGGCCTTGAGGGATGCGTTGGGCTTGCTCATCGTTATACCCGTCTCTTTCCCTGCCTAGCGGTGGCACCCGGAGCAGTGCTCAGGCGGCGACGGCTGGCGCTTCCGATCGGGATCGGCGCTCGGGTCGTAGTCCTCTTCCGCCGAGTTCCAGGCCATGTTGGTGACTTGATCGAGCGGCCGGAGGTTGGGCTCGGGGTTGCGGTGGCAGTCGAGACACCAGCTCATCGACAGCGGCTGATCCATCTGGACGATCGTCATCTGATCGATGCGACCGTGGCAGGTGGCGCAGCCGACACCGGCCGCGAGGTGCGGGCGGTGGTCGAAGTAGGCGTAGTCGGGGAGCTGGTGGACGCGGATCCACGGCACCGACTTGCCGGTCTCGTAGCTGTCGCGGACAGGCGCGAGCTTCGGCGAGTCAGTCTTGACCTGCGTGTGGCAGTTCATGCAGGTCTGGCTCGGCGGGATCGCGGCTTTGGCGGCCCGCTCGACCGTGTTGTGGCAGTAGCGGCAGTCCATGCCCATGTCCCCTGCGTGCAGCTTGTGGCTGAAGGGGACGGGTTGGATCGGGCGATACCCGGCGTCCGTAAACTTCGGCGAGAAGTAGTACCAGACCCCCCCGATCAGCCCGGCGCCAAAGAGAGGCGCCAAGATGGCGATCGCGAGCGGGATGTTGTTCGTCCAGCGAGGAAAGATGGCCGGCACGTCACTTCACCTTCTTTCAGAGGAGATCCCTGGAAGTGGTTGCGTCCAAGGCGCAGCGTTGGCGCGCACCCTATCAGGGCTGTGTCCAGCTTGGCAACACTCCGCAGGCCCATGGGAACGCGGTCCGAGCGAGAAAAATCAGCGCCCTCGAGGGTCAGCATAAGCGGCTCCGAACCGCCTCTGCGAGCGCCGCGACGCGCGGCCGCAAGCTGTCTCCTTGCGGGTTTAGGCGGGACCAGACGCGCGCGCCTGCGACAGCCTGTCCCAACACCCACATCCGCGCTGAGCAACCTCCGTACGCCGGAGGGTTGGACTTTACTCACTCCGCCGCAGCGCCGCCGTGGGGATCGCCCACAGGCCCCTGCCAACGCGGCGAGAACGTCTTGATGAAGCTCACCAGGGCGTCGACGTCCTCGTCGCGGAGGCCCCCCCACGCGGGCATCCCCCGGTCCGCGACGCCCTTCTTGATCACGCGGCGGAGCTCGGCGTCGGTCGGCAGCGCGTCGCCTTCCGCGGCCTTGTGCATGAACTCGCCCGCCCGGAAGTCGCGCGGACCCGGGCTCAGGTGGCGCGCCGCAGGCCCCTTGCCGCTGCCGTCGGCGCCGTGGCACGACGCGCAGTGGTTGGCGTAGAGCTTCTGCCCGCGGTTGAGAACCTCGGCCGGGACCTCGACGCCGCCGAGCACCATCGGCTCGGTGAACTGCGCCGGGGGCTCGCCGCAGGCCAACGTGAACGCGGCGATGAGGACGCCCGCAACAGCGCCGACGCGATCTTTCACTTGCCCATCCTCATGTCGCGGAGGACGTGCTGCGTGCGGTGGTAGATCTCGTCGAGGCCGAGCTCGTCGGTGCTGTAGAAGCCGCGGATCCCCCCCTCGGCGTCGATCAGCACGAGCTTCGTCGAGTGCGCGATATCGTACATCGACGTCTCGTCGATGGGCTTCGGCTCGTCCATCGCCAGCTTGAAGCCGCCGACGACGAGCCTCTCCATCGCCGCGCGATCTCCGGTGACGAAGCTCCAGCGCGAGAGGTCGGCGCCGAGCGTCGTCCCGTAGCGCTTGAGCACGTCCGGGGTGTCGGTCTCGGGATCTACTGAAAATGAGATCAGGTGGGCGTCGACGTCGAAGGTCTCGAACTTCTCCTGGAGCTCGAGCATCGACCGCGAGATCTTCGGGCACACGCTCGGGCACGAGGTGAAGATGAAGCCGGCGACCCAGACCTTGCCGCGCATCGCCTCGAGGTTGAAGGGCTGGCCGTCCTGATCGACGAGCTCGAACTCCGGGACCTGGAACATCACCGCGGGCGCGTCGGGGACGTGGCGGGTCATCGGCCGCATCACCGTGATGAAGGTGATGCCGACGAAGAACGCGACCAGGTACGGGTTGCGCATGAAGAGGCGCAGGAACCAGTTGCGCTCCTCGATCGGCGGCGGGGCCCAGGGCGGGCGCTCGCCAGCGGACTCGGTCGAGGCGGGGGCTTTCGCGGACATCAGACGGACAACCTTGTGGCTTGGCCCGACCGCCGGCGAGCGGCGAGGCGGGCGGAGCGACCGCGCGGCGACGGGCCGCGCGGCGGAGATCAGAGGCCGAGGCTGACGTCGAGCGCCAGCGCGGCGATCAGCGCGGGCAAGTAGAGGAGCGAGGCGAGGAAGAACGAGCGGGCCCAGCGGGCGGGCTTCGCCGCCCACAGCCCGGTGAAGCTCCAGCCGAGGAAGATCAGGCTGATGACCAGCGCGGTGATCCCGTAGAGCCCGCCGGCGACCCCGAGGAAGCTCGGCGCGACCGCGGCCGGGACCAGGAGCAGCGACCAGAGGATCGACTGCAGCTTGGCGTTGGCGTCGCCGCGGACGACAGAGACGCAGCGGATCCCGGCGCGGGCCATCTCGTTCTTGCGGTAGATGGTGATCGCTAGGAAGTGCGGCATCTGCCAGACGAAGAGGATGGCGAAGAGCGCGAGGCCGCCGGCGTCGAGGTTGCCGGTGATCCCGGTCCAGCCGAGGAGCGGCGGCGCGGCCCCGGGGATCGCCCCGATCGCCAGCGCCAGCGGCGTCTTGTACTTCAGCGGCGTGTAGACGCAGACGTACAGGAAGATCGACAGGGCGGCGAGGCCCGTGGTCAGCGGGTTGGTGAACACCGCGAGGACGACCAGCGAGAGCACGCCGAGGAGCGCCGCGAAGGTGAAGGCGTGGCGCGGGTCCATGCGCTTGGCGGCGAGCGGCCGGTTGCGCGTGCGGGCCATCAGCGGATCGCTGCTCCGCTCCCACCACATGTTGAAGGCCGACGCCGAGGCGACCGCCATGCTCGCGCCGAGGACGGCCATGAGCGCCGGCAGCCAGTCGAAGCCGGGCGCCAACCAGGCGCCGCCGGCGGTGGTCAGCGCGGTCATCCGCGTCACCCCCGGCTTGGTCAGGGCGACGAGGTCGCGCAGCCAGGTGCTCCGGGTCGCGCTCACAGCTCCACCTGCACACTCTCCTGTCCCGAACGACAGAAGGAGTCGAGGGCGCGGTAGGCCGCCGCGCAGGGGCACTTCTTCATGACCTTGCACTCGCTGCCGCGCTCACGGCAGTGCTCCATCAGCCACGTCCCCTTGGCCATGTCCTCGTCGATGATCATGCACTGCTCTTGGCGGTCCTGCTGCTCGAGGCAGTGATACATCGCCAGCGGGATCGCGTTGTCGCACATGACCTTGTTCGCGGCACACTTCTGGCGCCACTCGAGGGTCGCGTCGATGCAGCCCTCGACGTCGAGCGTCTTGCCCTTGGCCTCGATCTCGACGAGCGACTGCTGCACCCACTTCTCCGACTCGGAGTAGCGCCAGAACGTGAAGATGCCCATCGCCAGGATGACGACGCCGGCGATCCCGAGGATCATCCCCAGACTCGGCCCTTGCCAACCAGCGCTCTCAGGCTCGCGCACGGGTCGCAAGCTAGCGCGCGCCCTGCCGGAGGGTCAATCCACGGTGACGATCGGTCGCAGCGCACATCGCCGCAAAAGCGTCGTGTGAATCCTCGCGCTGCGATCGCCGCCGTCAGCATCGGCGGGCGCTCTGGCGGAGGCGCCCGCGGACCGGCGCTGGCGAGCGTAGGGCGGATCCTGCATCCTCCAGGGGCCATGAAGCTCGGCGGGCACCTGTGGACGATCGCGCCCAACCTGCGTCACCGCGTCCGGCCGCACCGCGCGCCCGACGGGGCGCCGTGGTCGACCGCGATCGAGGACCCGCGCCTCGGCGCGCTGACCCTCCGCGGCGTCCTCAGCCGCCCGCCCGCGGACGCGCCGAGCCCCCGCGAGGACCTCGTCCTCCTCGTCCACGGGCTCGGCGGCAGCCCCGACAGCCAATACGTCGTGCGCGCGGCCCAAGCCGCGGCGCGGGCCGGCCTGAGCTCGCTCCGCCTCGCCCTCCGCGGCGCCGACCGCCAGGGAGAGGACTTTTATCACGCCGGCCTCACCGCGGATCTCGAGGCGGCCCTCGCCAGCGCAGCGCTCGCTGAATTTCGCAGGATCTACGTCCTCGGCTTCTCGCTCGGCGGACACACGACCCTGCGCTACGCCCTCACGCCGAGCGATCCGCGCCTGCGGGCCGTCGCCAGCCTGTGCGCGCCGCTCGACCTCGGCGCTGGCGCGCTGGCCATCGATCAGCCGGCGGCCTACGCTTACCGCCGCTACCTCCTCCGCGGCCTCCTCGAGATCTACGAGGAGGTCGCCGCCCGCCGGTCGGTGCCGACCCCCCTCCCCGTCGCCCGCCAGATCGCGACGATGCGCGAGTGGGACGCCCGCACCGTCGTCCCTCGCTTCGGCTTCACCAGCGCCGACGACTACTACACGTCGATGAGCGTCGGGCCGCGCCTCGGAGACCTCGCCGTGCCGGCGCTCATCGTCGCCGCCGAGCACGACCCGATGGTCCCCGCGCCGACCGTGCGCCCGGCCCTCGAGCGCCCACCGCCGCAGGCGACCGTCCGCTGGCTCGACCGCGGCGGCCACGTCGGCTTCCCGCGCAGAGCTCTCGTCGACCTCGACCGCCCGGCCTCTGGGGACCTCTACGACCAGATCATCGGCTGGCTCGCGGACCGCTAGCGACCGCTCTCGCCGTCAGA
>JAGQIT010000022.1:0-1649 GCA_020431135.1 Myxococcales bacterium
TTCGGCGCCGGCGACTGGCGGACGCCGACCGAGGCCCGCCCCGCCCCGCCGGCGGTCGCGGTCGGCGACGTCCTCCGGCTCGGCGACCTCGCGCGGCCGCTCGAGGCGACGATCACCGCGATCGATCCGCGGGCGCCGCGGCTCGTCACCCTGCGCTTCGACGTCGACGAGGACGGGCTGTGGGACGCCCTCTACCGCGCCGGCGCGCCGATCCAGTACGCCTACCTCGAGGAGGAGCTCGCCCTGTGGTCGGTGCAGAGCGCCTTCGCCGGGCCGCCGTGGGCCGCCGAGATGGCCTCGGCCGGGCGCCCGCTGTCGTGGCGGATCCTCAGCGACCTCCGCCGGCGCGGCGTCGCGATCGCCTCGCTCACCCACGCCGCGGGCCTCTCGTCGACCGGCGACGCCGCCCTCGACGCCCTCCTGCCGCTCCCCGAGCGCTACGCGATCCCGGCGGCGACCGTCGCCGCGATCCACCGGACCAAGGCCGCGGGCGGCCGGGTGATCGCCGTCGGCACGACGGTGATCCGCGCCCTCGAGGGCTGCGTCCGCGACCGCGGCGCGCTGCGGCCCGGCGTCGGCGTCACCGACCTCCTCCTCGATCACTCGAGCGCGCTGCAGGTCGTCGACGCCGTGCTCACCGGGATGCACGGGCCGGGCGAGAGCCACCGCCGCCTCCTCGAGGCCTTCGCCCCGCCGGCGCTCCTCGACCGCGCCTGGGCCCACGCCGTCGCGGCGGGGTATCGCGCCCACGAGCTCGGCGACGTCGCCCTCGTCACTGACCTCGCGGCGTAGGGGGCGGTGGCAGAGGTCCTGCACGCGCTCCGCTCGCTCTGTCGATGCAACCCGGCAAGCAGCGTCGGACCTCTGCCAGGCGCCACGCGGAGCGCAGCCGCCTACTGCGGCTCGGGCACCAGCTCCGCCGCGAGGCGGAAGAGCAGGAATTGGTGATAGGGGTTCTGACCGCCGGGGAACATGAAGGCGCTCTGCGGCGGGACGACGTTCTCCGGATCCCAGTTGAACCACATCCAGTGGGCCTCCGCGGGCATGTCGGCGGGGCAGACGAGCGGGAACTCGTTGCCCGCCTTGGGGCCGCCGTCGTAGGGGGTCGTGTTGTCCTCGCCGAAGGCGACGGCGCCGAGCTCGGTGCCGACCTCGTCGACCCAGCCGCCGCTGCTGGTGTTCGGGTCGAGGTCGCCGGCGTTGCACTTGCCGATGTACTCGTTGATCACGTCGAGGCTCGGGCCGCCGGTGCCGACCTCGTACTTGAGCCCGGTCGCGCAGGCCTCCCAGCCCGGGGTGCCGGTGAACACCTGCTCGCCGAAGCCCTGGCCGCCGTCGGTGCGGCGGAAGCTGGCGAGGACGCCGTTGGTCACCGCCGAGTCGTCCCAGGCGATGATGTAGAGGAAGCTCGCGTTGTCTGCGTCGGCGGCGGGGACGGTGTACTTCTCGGGGCCGACGCCGCAGTTGAAGATCTCGGCCGCGGTCTTGGCCTCGACCCCGCCGAAGAACTTGGCGATGCTCTGCTCGGTGCCGTAGGCGAAGGAGTAGGCGTTGTCGGCGGTGATGACCACGTCGATGTCGCTCGCCGGCATCGCCTCGGTGGTCGTGCCGTCGGTGGTGTCGGTGGTCGTCCCGGTCGTCGTCGTCCC
>JAGQIT010000022.1:1692-4433 GCA_020431135.1 Myxococcales bacterium
GTCGTCGTGGTGTTTCCGGTGACCTCGCCGCCGCTGCTGCTCGACCCCGAGCCCGAGCCGTCGGTCGTGGTCGTGTCGGTGACGCTCCCGCTCGAGCCCGTGGAGGTCGCGGTCGTGGCGCTGGCGGATGTCGTCGCGGACGCCGTTCCGGTGTCGCCGCTGTCGTCCCCGGCGCAGGCGGAGAGGACGACCGCGAGGGTCGCGACGAGGGCAGGTAGATCAAGACGAAGGCGATGCATCATCTGAGGATACGTCGTCGACTCGGTCGCCGGGCGCCGGCGAGCCCGCGAAGATGAACGCGTGACGCTCCGCCGCGGGATCGTCCACTGTCGGCGGCAGGCCCCAACAGCGCAGCGCTCGCCCGCACCGACGACGAGCGCCGCTCGCCGAGCTGAGGACGAGGACCCGCGACCGCCGCGAAAAGAGCCGCGAGCGCTTTCGCGCGCTGCTATCCTCAGCGCCATGTCCCTAGCCTCTACTTATCTCCTGCGCGCCCGCCCCCTGCCCTTCGCCGTCGCCCTGCTCCTCGTCGGCTGCGGCGACGACCTCGTGACCTCGGCGTCCGACTCAGCCACCGACGGCAGCTCGACAGGCGACACCTCGACGACAACGACCGGCGCGTCCGCGTCCGCGTCTGCGTCCGCGACCGCGACCGACACGGCGAGCGGCGGCGAGTCGGACTCGGCGACGACCTCGACCTCGACCTCCTCGACGAGCGAGAGCACCGGCGTCAGCTCGACGACCGGCGACACCGACACGTCGACCTCCGGCGACACCGACACGTCGACCTCCGGCGACACCTCAACCTCGACGACCGGCGACACCTCGACCTCGACGACCGGCGATCCGCTGACCTGCGTCGACGCCGGCCTCCCCTACGCCGGGGCGCTCTGCGGCGACGCCGAGGCGCCCTGCGAGGTCGTCGTCGACGAGGCGGTCGAGGCCGACCACCACTTCCGCAACGAGGCGCCGGCGGTCGCCTTCGACAACGACTGCGCGCCGCAGGTCCTCTACTCGATCGCCGAGGGCGGCTACCACGGCTACTTCGCCGTCCGCGAGGGCGTCGACCAGTGGGCTGTCGAAAAGACCCCCTTCCCGATCGCCCGCGTCGGCCTCGACTACGATCACGCCGCCGACGAGACCCTCGCCCTGACCTACGACGGCGCCTTCGGGACGAGCCTGTGGGCGAAGGGCGCCGGGCCGTGGGCGGAGATCGAGGCGCCCGCCGGCAAGCAGATCGCCAGCGCCCACGGCTTCGCCCGCGATCCGGCCTCGGGGGCCGCGCACGCGGCCGTCGTCACCGACGGCTACGCCGCCCGCCACGCGATCTACGACGGCGGCTGGACGACCGACGACCTCGGCACGCAGGCGTCGACGAGCGCCACCCTCGCGCTCGACGGCGACGGCGGGGCCCACCTCGCCTTCTGGAGCTCGGTCGAGCTGACCTGGAAGCTCTACTACGCGAACCCGCCCGAGCCCGCCGAGGAGATCCTCGCGCTCGGCTCGAACGTCCTCAACATCCAGCGCCACGGCGTCGCCGCCTTCCCCGGCGACAACGATCCCCTCGCCGTCGGCGCGGCGGCGATCGCCGCGACGCAGCAGCCGGGCGGCCTCCACGACCTCGTCCTCGCCCAGCGGATCGCCCCCGGCAAGTGGACGACGGAGGTGATCGTCAGCGAGGACGACCAGGACGCCAAGCTCTGCGCGCAGCCGCCGGCGAAGACCGGGGACCTCTGCGACTACGACTACATCCGCTACATCCCGCTGGGGATCGTCGCCAGCGACGGCGGCGACGTCCGCTTCTTCTTCCGCCAGACCCACTACGTCGGCTCGCTGATCGGCGAGTGCGTGATGATGCCCTTCCCGATCTGCACCTGGCACCCGAACACCAACGACAACGCCGCCGAGCTGCGGATCGGCTGGCCGACGGAGCAGGGCCCAGAGTGGGCGACGGTCACCGACGAGGCCTTCATCACCGACATGAGCGCGCGGATCGACGCCGAGGGGCGGATCCACGTCGCCGCCTACGACACCGAGAACGGCGACAACTTCAGCGTCCGCTACCTGCGGATCGAGTGAGCCGCGCGAGCGCGAGGCGCTGGCGTCGGCGGCGGCGATCGGTGAGACTGCCGCGGCGATGACGACGAGCACCCCGACCTTCAAGGAGATCCACAACGGCGACATCACCCTGCGGGTGACGACCGCGGGCGAGGGTCCGCTCGTCCTCTGCGTCCACGGCTGGCCCGAGCTCGCCTACTCGTGGCGCCACCAGCTCGCCTACCTGAGCGCCCGCGGCTACACCGTCGCCGCCCTCGACGTCCGCGGCTACGGCGGCTCGTCGAAGCCGGAGGCGATCGCCGCCTACACCCTGCGCGAGCTGAGCAGCGACGTCCTCGCGGTCGCGGCGGCGCTCAGCCGCGACCCGGTGGTGCTCGTCGGCCACGACTGGGGCGCGCCGATCGTCCACACGACCGCGCTCCTCGCCCCCGATCGCGTCCGCGCGGTCGCCAGCCTCAGCGTCCCCTACATGCCGGCGACCGAGCTGATGATCCTCGACGTCTTCCGCCAGATCTACGCCGGGCGCTTCTTCTACCAGCTCTACTTCCAGCAAGAGGGGCCGATCGAGGCCGAGATCGAGGCCGACGTCGCGGCGGCGCTGCGCAAGATCTACTTCGCCGGCTCGGGCCAGGGCGGCGGCGCCTTCGTCAACGACAAGCCCGAGGGCGCGCGCTTCCTCGACG
>JAGQIT010000343.1 GCA_020431135.1 Myxococcales bacterium
GCCAGGTGCGGGTTGTCGACGAGGAGCATCACCAGCTCGCTCTGGCCGCGCGGCAGCGGGGCGATCGGAGTGGCGGCGACAGCGGCGGGCATGGGCGAGGGGGGCGGGGGTGACCAGCGCGGGTCCTCTCGGCCCCCGCGGGCCGCCGAGGATATGCGACCTCGCGGGATTTTCAGCAACTTCGCAGCGAGGTCCATGTAGAGCTCGCGGGCGGTGTCCCGCCGGACCTTGCGCAGGAGGGGGACCAGGGCGTCGAGGGCCCGGACCTGGAGCTCGGGCGACTCGGCGGCGCCCTTGCGGACCATCCAGCGCATCAGCCACTCGAGGGCGGCGAGCGGGCGCTCGAAGAGGTTGCGCAGGCGGTCGGCGTCGACGGAGTCCGGGTCGTCGCCGTCGCCGAGGACGACGATCCGGGCGTCCATGTCGGCGTCGAGGACCAGCGGGATCGCCTCGCGGGCGGCCTTGCGGCCCGCCTTGTCGCCGTCGAAGCAGAGGATCACCGTGTCGGTGAAGCGCCCGAGGATCTTGAGCTGCTGCGCCGTCAGGGCCGTGCCGAGCGGGGCGACGGTCTCCGTGAAGCCCCTCTGGTGCATGCTGAGGACGTCGACGTTGCCCTCGACGAGGATCGCCCGTCCGCGCTGGCGGATCGACGGGCTGGCGGCGTGGAGGCCGAAGAGGGTCTTGCTCTTCGAGTAGAGGACCGACTCCGACGAGTTGATGTACTTCGGCGCGTCGCGGTCACCCTCGGCCTCGTGGTCCGGGAGGATCCGGCCGGAGAAGCCGATCACCGACCCGCCGGGCTGGATGATCGGGAAGATCAGGCGGCCGCGGAAGCGGTCGAAGTAGGAGCCGGTCCGCTCGGAGCGACCGACGAGGCCGAGCTTCTCGGCCATCGGCAGCGACAGCTTGCGCTCGGCGAGGGCGCGGGCGAGGAAGTCCCAGCCGCCCTCGCTCGGCGACGGCCCGTAGCCGAGGCGGAAGGTCTCGGCGACCTCCTCGTCGAGGCGGCGGCTCTTCTGGTAGGCCCGGCCGGCCGCGCCCTCGGGGCGGCGCTGCAGCGTCTCGCGGAAGATCTCGGCGGCCGCGCGGACGATCGCGAAGGCCTCGTCGCGCTCAGCCGCCTTCTCGGCCGCCCTCTCGCCGCTCGGCGAGTTCGGCAGGAGAACGCCGTAGAGCCCGGCGAGCTTGCGCACCGCCTCGAGGAAGCCCATCCCCTCGATGTTCATCACGAAGGCGATGCCGTCGCCGTAGACCCCGCAGCCGAAGCACTTGTAGCTCCGGCGCTCCGGGTTGACGTAGAAGCTCGGCGTCTTCTCCTCGTGGAAGGGGCAGCAGGCGCTGTAGTTCTTGCCCGAGCGCCGCAAACCAACGTAGCGACCCACCAGATCGACGATGTCGATCCGATCGCGTACTTCCTGCAGCTTATCGTCCGGAATTGCAGCAGCCATGGGCCATCAGGCGGACCACTGGCGGCGACGCGCCGTGAGCGGAGGAAGATACGGCAAGACGTCGCGCAATGGCCAATCGGCTGTGTGTAAGGATCCCCACAATCGGTGTCTGTGCAAGTCGGGTGCCGACATCGGCGAAAAGCGCCGAAAATTTGCCGATTCGCCGCCGCCTATGCATCCGATAGGACATGCTCCCGGCCGATCGTCCCGCACCGTCTACCACACCTGGCGCCCGCGCCGGAGACCCCCAGCGTCGTCGCGCCGACGATGAGGCCGCTGAAGGCGGTGAGCGCCGCAAGAGCGGCCGCCGCCGGCGCGCGAGCGACCGTCTCTTCGACCGGGCGACCCGCTCCTATCCGCAGACGGAGGCCCTCTCGCAGGTCCGAAACCTCGAGAACCTGATCCTCTTCATCGATGATGACCTCCGCGAGACCGCGCTCGGCCTCCGCCACATCGAGGACTACCTGATCCAGGCGCTCTGCCTCCTCGAGCGCCCCCGCCTCACCCGCACCGAGGTCCAGGCGGTGGCGACCGACGGCCGTGTTCTCGAGCACGTCGACTCGATGGTCGAGACCCTCGAGAGCCTCCGCCGGCGCCTCGCTCGTCTCGCCGCGTCGCTGCGCTAGCCGGCCCTGCGCGGAAATAAACGTCGTTCCATTGCGACAGCGGGGCCCCTCGCGGGCCGCGGCGATGTGACATGGGGGTCTCGCCGGCGTGTTTCTGGCACTGTGATTGCAACGGCTGGCGCCGGAGCTCGGTCGCGTCGCCCCGTGACGCGGTCGCTCTGACAGCGGCCCGCCGCAGATGTGGAGGCGAGCGCCGCTCCGCCATCGCAAGCCCGCGGCGGTGAGAGTCGTGCATAGTAGCGGCCGTGCCGCCGAGCGCACCCACGCCCGCGCCCGCGCCCCTGGAGTCGGAGACGGAGACGGAGACGGAGGCGCGGGGCGACGCCTCGGCCGTCCGCGCCCGCGCCCGCCAGGCGATCCTCTGGACCTGCGCGGTCTACCTCGGCTTCGGCGTCCTCGGCCTCGTCCCCGGGCTCGCCGGCGTCCGCGGCCTCGCGCTCGTCGCCGCCTTCTACTTCCTCCCGGGCTGGCTCCTCCGCGACCAGCCCGCGGTCCAGGCCCGCTACCAGGTCGGCCCCGAGGGGCCGATCCCCCGCTGGAGCTGGCGCGGGGCGAAGATCGCGGCGATCGCCGCGCTGATCGTCTTCCCGCCCTTCGTCCTCGGCTTTTTGGGGTTTTACTCGGAGGTCTGCGGCGGCGACCTCTCGTGGGTGTCGCCGCTCAGCTGGGTCGAGGCCCAGACGCCGTGGCAGGGGGCGCTCGACACGATGCTCAACCGCCTGTGTCGCCACCACGACGGCGGCTTCCTCCCCGAGGCCCTGCGGATCCCGGCGCGCTGGACCGCCTACTATGGCTTCGGCTTCCTCTACGAGGTCGCGGTCGGCCTCTTCGCGGTCGCGCTCGCCGAGGAGGTCTTCCACCGCGGCTACCTGATGAGCGCGCTCGACGAGCGCTGGCCGCCCAAGCGGCGCTTCTTCGGCGTCGCGCTCGGCTGGGGGGCGCTCCTCTCGAGCCTCCTCTTCGCCGTCGGCCATCTCGTCAGCATGGCCCAGATCGGCCGCCTGGCGACCTTCTTCCCCGGGCTCGTCTTCGCCTGGCTGTGGCGGCGCAGCGGCTCGCTGTGGGCGCCCGCGCTCTTCCATACGGCGTCGAACCTGTTGATGGACCTCCTCCTCGCCAGTACGTTCCCCCCATGAGCGCGGGCCCGGCGATCGCCGCCTTCTTCGACGTCGATCGCACCCTCCTCGCGGTCAACTCCGGCGAGCTCTGGGTCCGCCACATGTGGCGCGAGGGCCAGCTCGGCCCGGGGATGGCGGCGCGGTCGATCCTCTGGATCCTGCAGTACCGCCTCGGCCTCCTCGACTTCGAGGCGGTCACGGAGCGGGCGGCCCGGGGCTACGCCGGGCGCTCCGTCGCCGAGCTCGCGGACGAGGTCGGCGCGTGGTTCCGTTCCGAGATCGCCGCCAGCATGACCCCCGCCGGTCGGCGCTGCATCGACGAGCACCGGGCCGCGGGCCACCGGATCGCCCTCCTCACCTCGGGGACGCGCTTCGTCGCCGAGCCGGTCGCGCGCATGCTCGAGGTCGCCTCGGAGGACATCCTCTGCACCGAGCTCGAGGTCGACGACGGGCGCCTGACGGGGCGCCACCTGCCGCCGGCCTGCGGCGGCGCCGGCAAGGTGACGCGCGCCGAGGCCTACGCCGAGGCCGCGGCGCTCGACCTCGACGCGTCCTTCTTCTACACCGACAGCTACTCGGATCTGCCGATGTTGATGCGCGTCGGCAACCCGCGGGTGATCAACCCCGACAGCCGCCTGCGTCGCTTCGCCCGCCGCCGCGGCTGGCCGGTGGAGACCTGGGCGCCGGGCGAGCCCACGCCCGCAGACGGCTGAGCCGAGCGCCACGAGGGCCGCGGCGACTCGCGGGCGAAGTCGGCGACGACATGGGGTAGGCTCGGCGCGCCTGCGGGGAGCGCCAGAAGCCCCCGAAGACGCGACGAAGAGCAGAAGCAGGGAAGAAGAGAAGAAGGATCATGCGACGAGAGCAACCGGACTTCAGCGACCCCGCCGAGCTCGGCCCCGCGGCCCTCGAGATCATCGATCGCGCCCTCGCTGAGGACCTCGCGAGCGGCGACGTCACCAGCCGCGTCGCGGTCCCCGCGGAGGCCGTCGCCCGCGCGCGCCTCGTCGCCAAGGCGCCGCTCGTCGTCGCCGGCCTCGCCGTCGCCGCGGCGGCGCTGCGTCGCCTCGATCTCGCGGTCAACGTCGAGCTCCTGGTCCGCGACGGCGAGCGCGTCGGCGTCGGGACGATCCTCGCGCGGATCCACGGCTCGGCCCGGTCGATCCTCGCCGGCGAGCGGACCGCCCTCAACCTGCTTCAGCGGATGTCGGGCGTCGCCACCCTCAGCCGCGGCTTCGTCGAGGCGGCGACCTCGGACGCCGTCGCGGCGCGTCGCAAGGAGCGCGCGCCATGCCGGATCACCGACACCCGCAAGACCATGCCGGGGCTGCGCGCCCTCGACCGCTACGCCGTCCGCTGCGGCGGCGGCCACAACCACCGCAACGACCTCGGCGCCGGCGTCCTGATCAAGGAGAACCACATCCGCGCCGCCGGCGGGATCACGGCGGCGATCTCGGCCGCCCGTCGCCACGCCCCGCACACCCTGCGGATCGAGTGCGAGGTCACTGACGTCGACGAGCTGCGCGAGGCCCTGGCCGCGGGCGCCGACGTGGTGATGCTCGACAACATGGACGACGCGGCGGTCGCCGAGGCGATCGCGATCACCGGCGGCCGCGCGCTGATCGAGGTCAGCGGCGGGATCTCCGAGGAGCGCGTCGCCGTCCTCGCGGGCCTCGGCGTCGACCTGATCAGCGTCGGCAAGCTCACCCACTCCGTGCCGGCCGCCGACATCTCGCTCCTCTTCGAGCCGCCCGGCGGTTGGAGCTGATGCGCGACGCGCTCGCGGCTGTCCTCGAGACCCGCGTCCTCGGCCGCGCCCACGAGCATCACGCGGCGATCGACTCGACCAACGATCGCGCGCTCGCGTGGGCGAAGGATGGGGCGCCGCACGGCGCCCTCGTCACCGCCGATCGCCAGGAGGCGGGACGCGGGCGTCGCGGCCGGAGCTGGGCCTCGCCGGCGGCGGGCGACCTCTACCTCAGCGTCGTCATCCGCCCGGCGATCGCCGCCGCGGCGCGCAGGGTCGACCCGACGCGCTGGGGCGCCTACGGCCTCGCGGTCGGCGTCGCCCTCCGCGAGGGGCTCCTCGCGGCCGCGCCTTGGCTCGGCGACCTCGAGCTCAAGTGGCCCAACGACCTCCTCTGGCGCGGCCGCAAGCTCGCGGGGATCCTCTGCGAGGCGCGCTGGAGCGGCGACGGCCTCGAGGCGATCGTCGTCGGCGTGGGGATCAACGTCGGCCGCCGGCGCTTTGACGAGCCCGAGCTCGCGGCCCGAGCGACGAGCCTCGCCCTCATCCGTGGAGGTGAAGGCGACAGCGAAACAGCCCCGGAGCTGGATCGCGGCGTGATCCTCGGGTCGATCCTCAGCGCCCTCGAAGAGGCCACGGACATCTTCTCGTGGGGCGGCTTCCCGGCGCTGCGCGAGCGCTACGAGCCGCATTGCCGGATCCTCGGGCGCGAGGTCGAGATCGCGGCGACGCCGGGGGCGCCGACCTCACGGGCGATCGCCGTCGGCCTCGACGACGACGGCGCGCTCTTGGTTGCGACCGCGGCGGGTGGCCGCCGGCGTGTCGAGGCGGCGGACGTCTGGCTCGCCACCCAGAGCCCCGGCGACCCGCGCTGACTCCTCCTCTCTTCTCCTTCGTCCCTCTACGAGCGGCCTGCGGCGCGACGGGTCGCGTGAAGTAGGCGGACGCGAACCGGAGGACCGAGCGCTCCGAGGGGCGTGTTGATTTGCGAGGCGCCCTCCTAGCCGGCGCAGCGCGGCGGTGCTAGTTGTGTGCGTCCCGATGCTGATCCGCGAGCGCCTCCGACACAAGCGGCCGATCTTTAGCTTTGAGTTCTTCCCGCCGAAGACGCGGAAGAGCGAGGCGGTCCTCTGGCGCAGCCTCGAGAGCCTGGCGATGCTCGAGCCGGACTTCGTCTCGGTGACCTACGGCGCCGGCGGCAGCACGCGCGCGCGGACCCTCGACACCGTCAGCCGGATCAAGCGCGAGCTCGGGATCGAGCCGGTCGCCCACCTCACCTGCGTAGGCGCGACCAGGGACGAGCTGCGGCGGACGATCGGCGACCTCGGCGACCGCGGCGTCCGCAACATCCTCGCGCTGCGCGGCGACCCGCCGAAGGGCGAGGCGACCTTCACCCCGCACAAGGACGGCCTGCGTCACGCCAGCGAGCTCGTCGCCTTGATCCGCGACGAGGGCGACTTCTCGGTCGGCGCCGCCTGCTACCCGGAGGTCCACCCGGAGGCCCCGGACGCCGCCACCGATCTCGGCCACCTCAAAGAGAAGGTCGACGCCGGCGCCGACTACCTGATCACCCAGCTCTTCTTCGACAACGCGGTCTACCGCCGGTTCACCGCGAACGCGAAGGAGGCCGGGATCGACGTGCCGATCCTCGCCGGGATCATGCCGGTGACCAACGTCCAGCAGATCGAGCGCTTCTCGAAGATGTGCGGCGCGACGCTCCCGGAGGCGCTGCGCGAGCGTCTCCGCTGGATCGAGGACGACCCGCAGGAGGTCTTCTGGGCCGGGGTCATGTACGCGGCGCATCAATGCCGCTCGCTCCTCGAGCCGGGGCCGCACCGGGCCTTCTCGCGGCGCCCGCCGGGCGTCCCCGGGATCCACTTCTACACGCTCAACCGCTCGCCGGCGACGCGGGCGATCTTTGAGATCCTCCGGCTCTCCCGCCACGCGATCCTCTGAGGGGAGGCCGCATGAATAAAAATACATGTCCGAAAGGGCATGTTCCTCGCGGCGCCGTCCGCGGGTAGCGTTCACCGCTGCGCTGGTGATCCCCCGTCGCGCGCCGACCGGCGGGCCGGCCCTCGTGACCGGTGGTCTCCTGTAGTCGATGTAGGCACCATTTAAATCCCATTTTTTCTTGACCGAGCAGTCTTGAAAGCTATCTTGACTGCATGGTCCAAAATCTCTACGTTCAACCCACACGGACGATCTCGATGGCGCGACTGAAGGCGTTTGATCCCGACGAGGCGCTCGAGCGGGCGATGGAGCTCTTCTGGCGCGACGGCTACGACGCGACCTCGCTCAGCGCCCTCCTCGAGGC
>JAGQIT010000344.1 GCA_020431135.1 Myxococcales bacterium
GGCTTGGCCGGCGGCGGCTTGGGCGGGCCCTGGCGCTCGCCGCTGCTGCCGTGGCCGAGCATCGTCTCGCGGCGCTCGGGTTGGCCGTCGATCGTCCGCACGCCGAGCTCGGGTGTCGGCATCCCGGCCCAGCCCGGCGCCTCCTCCCCGGGCGCCCGCGCCGGGACCTTCCAGGCCTGCGACTGCGAGGCCGCGGCCGGTGATGGTTGGAGCGACGCGCTGCTGGTGCTCGTGCTGGCGCTGGCGCTGGCGGTCTCCGAGGCCGCGCCGGTGCGGGGGCTGCGGGCCGTGCTGCCGCCGCCGTTGCCTCCCCCGCCGTTGCCTCCCCCGCGCGGGCCGTGGCCGCTGAGGCCGGTGAACATCTTCCGCCAGTAGCCGCCGGCGGAGAAGCTCTGCCATGCCCAGGGGAGCCAGCGGATCAGCGACCATGCGAGCCACAGCGCCCAGGCGAGCATCGCCCCGCGGTACCACCACATCGACACGGCGACGACCCAAGGGCGCGGGACGCCGCCGGCGGTGCGATCCTGGAACCACTGGAGGGACCAGCGGTACGAGCCGTTGCCCTCGATCTGCATGTCGGGCTGGCCCAAGAGACCGGCTGTGATCGCGCCGATGAGGCAGCCGAGGGCGATGACGGTCCAGCCGGCGAGGATGAGCTGGCGGATGTTGAACCACCCGGAGCTCAGGCCCGGCCGCTGGCGCCGCCAGGCGAGGACGAGGATCCAGCCGACGACGACCATCGCCGCGGGCACCGGCAGCGGCGACAGGCCGAGGCCGAGGAGGAACCACTGGTGGGTGCGCAGCGGCGTCCCGCGGAAGCGGCCGAGGACGAGCGCCGCGATCACGAGCATGACGATGTAGCTCCAGAAGAGCACGGCCGGCCCGAGGCGCGGCCCGGAGACCCAGAGGATCCAGCGGTCGCGCGGGTAGTCGATCGACACGCTGACGTTGACCGCGGGGGCGCCGAGGTTGAGCGCCGGCGCGTTGTAGCGGCGGCCGAGGGTCATCGGCTCGCGCCAGGTCAGGCCGATCGTCTGCGCGCCGGGGACGACCGGGACGCGGACCTGCGATCCGCTCTGGCCGATCATCTGCTCGACGCCGTTGATGGTGACGGCCTGGAGCTGGGCCTCGGCCGGGAGGGCGATGTCGTGCTGGCCGCCGCGGCTCGAGCGGACGCCGATCGTCAGCGACGCGTCGGTCGCCCGCAGGCCGGGGCGGAGCTCCAGGCGGGCGCTGTCGATCGTCAGCGTCTGGCCCTCGACGCCCTCGGGGCGCGAGACGACGAGCGAGATCGCCTCGCCGGGCCACGGCTGCCACTCGCGCAGGCCGCCGTCGCCCTGGCGGATCAGCGGGATCCCCTCGTGCTCGACGTGCCAGACCGGGCCGACCTGGAGGCGCCACAGCTCGACCCACGGCGACTTCTCGGCCGCGCTCAGGGCGATCGTCGGCTGGACCTCGAGCGCCGAGGTCCACTCGGCGTAGAGCACCTCGGGGGCCATGTTGACCTGGACCCTGTCGTCCTCGACGCGGAGGTCGGCGGTGGTCACCGACTCGCCCGGGAGGAGCGGGACGGCGAGGACGACCGCCGAGCCCGGCGGGGTCAGGCGGACGACGCGGGTCGTGACCTCCCAGTTGAGGCCGAGGTTGAGCTCGCGCTCGACGCGGACGAAGGGCGGCAGCGGGCCCATCTCGAGGCCGTCGCTGGCGGCGTCCTCGGAGTGGATCCGCGTGAGCTGGAGGTCGGGGTCGGCGAGGCCGTCCTCGTGGAGGCCGTCGATCGTCCAGCCGCTGGCCTTGGCCTCGACCCGGTGCGGGCGCAGCGGGAAGGCGATCTGGACGGTCTCGCGCGCCGGCAGCGGGCCCTCG
>JAGQIT010000345.1 GCA_020431135.1 Myxococcales bacterium
CCAAGAAGAAGGCCGCCACCAAGAAGAAGGCTGCCTCCAAGAAGAAGACTGCCAAGAAGGCGACGGCCAAGAAGACCGCCAAGAAGACCGCCTCCAAGAAGTCGGCCAAGAGGACCGCCTCTAAGAAGTCGACCAAGAAGACCGCCTCCAAGAAGTCGACCAAGAAGACCGCCGCCAAGAAGTCGGCCGAGAAGACCGCCTCCAAGAAGAGGTCGGCCGAGAAGACCGCCGCCAAGAAGAAGTCGGCCGAGAAGACCGCCTCCAAGAAGAAGTCGACCGAGAAGACCGCCTCCAAGAAGAAGTCGACCGAGAAGGCCGCCGCCGAGAAGCCGGCAAAGAAGGCCTCCAAGAAGAAGGAGGCGACCGCCGAGGCCGCCGAGACTAAGGCGCCCGCCGACGAGCCCAAGACGGCCGCGATCGCCGACGCGCCCGCCGACGAGCCCGACGAGCTGATGGACGAGGCGAGCGACGACGACGGCGACGACAGCGACGACGCGCCGGAGAAGGCCAAGGCGTCGCTCTCCGACGACGAGCACCTGATCTCGCTCGACCTCTCCACGGTGCCGAAGGTGTCGAGCCTCGACGAGACCGAGCGCGCGCCGGCCCGCGAGCGCTCCTCCGTCCTCGCGGCCCTCGAGGAGGACTACGAGGAGCCGCACGTCGAGGTCCCGCAGGCGCTCTCCGTAGACTCCGCGCGGGCGCTGATCGAGCGCCTGCACAAGGCCGCGCAGTTCGGCGACGACAGCCTCGAGGAGCTGCCCCGCCTCCTCCAGCGGATCGAAGGCGTCCGCGACCCGGGCCTCCTCCCCGAACTCCTCGGGCTCTTCGAGGACAGCGATCCCTACGGGATCTACTGGAACATCCTCTATGTCCTCGAGAACTTCCCGGACGAGCAGTACCTCGGCGCCCTCCTCGAGGCCCTGCCGGCGCTCTACGCCCGCGCGCCCGTGTGGGCCGAGACCTGCGTGATCCGCGTGCTCAACACCCGCGGCGATCCGGACGACTGCACCGCGACCTTCGAGCGCCTGGTCAAGGAGACCTCCGACGCCAACCGCGTGCTGGTCCTCGAGCTCCTCGGCGAGATGCTCCACGATCCGGAGAGCGACCTCGACAAGCAGCAGCTCCAGACGATCGAGGAGCTGATCCTCTCCCTGGGCGGCAAGCTCCACGAGGAGGAGCCCGAGGTCGAGACCCTGAGCGATCCCGAGGAGGCCCCTGCTCCGCCCGCTCCTGTCCAGGTCGCGGCTCCGCCCGCTCCGGTCCAGGTCGCGGCTCCTACCACCCCCGCGCAGGTCGCTCCGGCTCCTGCCGCCCCCGCGCAGGTCGCTCCGGCTCCCGCCGCCCCCGCGCAGGTCGCTCCGGCTCCCGCCGCCCCTGTCGCTCCGGCTCCCGCCCCTGTCGCCGCACCGGTGGCTCCGGCTCCCGCCCCCGTCGCCACACCGGTCGCTCCGGCTCCTGCGCCAGCTCCGGTCGCGCCGGTCGCAGCTCCGGAGACCCCGACACAAGCTGCACCGGAGACCCCCGCGCAGGCCGCCCCGCCCCAGGCACCTGCTCCCGCCGAGGCCCCCGCCGCCCCGGTGAACGAAGGCGACGACGGAGACAACCCCTAGGATGCGCCCAGTCGACCCGCTGCCCCCTGAGCGGTGCAGCGTCCAGGTCAGCGAAGCCGCGATCCTCGAGCCCTCCTCCAGCGAGGAGGCCGAGGAGATCCACCTCGCGCCCCAGCAGCGGGCGGTCGATGCGTTGATCCGCGGCCTCGCTGAGCGGGCGCCAGGCTTCAACGTCGCGGTCATCGGTCGCCGCGGCTGCGGCCGGACCTCGACGGCGATGGCCCTCGCGCGGCAGGAGGCCCGCAAGCGGCCGTCCGCTCACGACCTCGTTCTCCTGCCCAACCAGCGCTGGCCTCTCGAGCCGCGCCCGGCGCTGCTGCCGACGGCGACGGGACCGGGCTTCGTCCGCGCGCTCGAGGAGCTGCACACGGCGCTCGCCGGGGCCGTCCACGAGATCCTCGAGGGCCGCGCCCGCAACCGCCTCCAGGTCGAGATCCACCGCGAGCAGAGCGCGAGCGAGCGCCTCCTCCACGAGCAGCTCGCCGCCGTCGCCAAGGAGCACGGCCTCGCCCTGATCGCCAGCGACGACGGCTTCGACTTCGTCCCCCTCGACGACGAGGAGGAGGACGACAACGGCGCGGAGGGACGCGAACCCGAGCCCGCCGTTGAGGAGACGACGCCGCCCGCGAGTCCGGACGACCCGCCGCCAGAGGCTGAAGCCGAGGCGAACGCGAACGACGACGCCGCGCCCTCCGAGCCGCCGCACGGCGACCCCGAGGAGGCCGCGCTGCGCGAGGCCGACGACGCCCACGACCAGGGAGAGAGCAGCGCCGGGCGCTACGTCGCCGCCCTCGACGCCCTCCGACCGCACGTCGAGGAGACCCAGCGCCAGCTCGCGCTCCTCGAGGCCGAGAGCGTCTCGCTCCTCCTCCAACGCCAGCGCAGCGCCCTCCGCGGCGCCTTCGCCGAGTGCTTCGACGCGCTCCCTGAGACCGCGCTGCCGACGGCGCAGGTCCGCGAGTTCGTCGCCGAGCTCCACGCCTTCCTGATCCAGCTCTTCCAGCTCGACAGCACCCTGACGATCCCGCCGCCGAACGCCGACATCCCGCGCGGCCTCGTGATCCCGACGCTCCTCACGACCCACGAGGAGGGCGAGCCGGCGCCGCTGATCCAGGCGCGCAACGCCAGCGTCGCCGGCCTCTTCGGGCGCAGCGTCGCCGCGTCGACGGCCGAGAGCCGCTACCCCGAGCCCGGCACCTTCATCGCCGGCGACATCCACCGGGCCAACGGCGGCTTCCTGGTCATCGACGTCGACGCCCTCGTCAAGCGCGAGCGCGTCTACGAGCACCTCAAGAGCTGCCTCCTCGCCCGCGCGATCCAGCCGCACGAGGAGGCCGACGAGGGCCACGCCCTGCGGATCCAGCCGATCGAGCTCGACCTCAAGGTCATTCTCGTCGCCGACCCGGACCTCATCGCCCAGCTCCAGGAGCTCGACCCCGAGTTCAACCGCCTGTTCAAGATCCGCGCCGGCTTCACCGAGGACATGCCGCTCACCCAGGCGCTCTCGGTCTACCCCGGCGTCGCCCACTGGCTGCACGTCCACCGCGGGCTCCCGCCCTGCGAGCGCGGGGCCCTGCGCGAGCTCATCGAGTACGGCGCCCGCCTGGCCGAGGATCAGGAGCGGGCGACCACCAACGTCGGCCAGCTCAGCGATCTCCTCGCCGAGGCCGCGGCGCTCGCTGAGCCGGGCGCGCCGCTCTCCGCCGACGATCTCCGCCGCGCCCAGGTGACAACGCAGGAGCGCCACGGGCAGATGCGCGACAAGCTGCGCGAGCTCTACGCCAACGGCGCGCTGCGGGTCGAGCTCCGCGGCGCCCACGTCGGCCAGGTCAACGGCCTCGCCGTGGTCTCCGACGGCTTCCAGTCCGTCGGCCGCCCGTGTCGGGTCACGGCCGTCACCTACGCCGGCACCCAGGGGACCCTCAACATCGACCGCGAGGTCGAGATGTCGGGGCCGATCCACTCCAAGGGGATGATGATCCTCTCGGGCTACCTCTACGATCGCTTCGCCCGGACCCAGCCGATCGCCTTCGGCGCGTC
The DNA here is from genome assembly GCA_020431135.1 of Myxococcales bacterium. Classification (GTDB taxonomy): domain Bacteria; phylum Myxococcota_A; class Polyangia; order Nannocystales; family Nannocystaceae; genus JADJRG01. The sequence goes on from JAGQIT010000345.1 coordinate 3,651, forward strand.
AGTGGTGTTTGAGCAGACCTACATGCCCATCGAGGGCGACTCCGCGTCGACGGCCGAGCTGTTCGCGATCCTCTCGAGCCTCGCCCAGGTGCCGGCGCGCCAGGACATCGGCATCACCGGCAGCGTCGATCAGCGCGGGCGCCTGCTCCCGGTCGGCGCGGTCAACGAGAAGATCGAGGGCTTCTTCGATCTCTGCGAGGCCCAGGGCCTCACCGGAACGCAGGGGGTGATGATCCCCCACACCAACGTCCGCAACCTCATCCTCCGCCCCGACGTCATCGCGGCGATCGCCGCCGGTCGCTTCTCAATCTGGCCGGTGGCGACGGTCGAGGAGGGCGTGGAGCTGCTGATGGGGCTGCCGGCGGGCGGCGATCTCATCGCCCACGACGCGGCCGATCAGCCGACCCCCGAGCTGCGCTTCCCCGACGACACGGTCTACGGTCGGATCGAGCGCCGCCTCACCCGCCTGCGCCAGGCCCAGGTCGGCCTCCACTGCGCGACCGCCCGCCCTTCGGGCTAGTCCGCGAACCTGCTCGCTTCGCCAGAGCGCCCGCACCGAGCGAGCCGTTCGGTCGGGCAGCGCGGCGGCGGAGCGGACCCGCTAGAACGAGCCGATGACCTTGAGGTAGGCGATCGAGGTCCCGACCGCCCGCTGCCCGAACTTCGTCCGCGCGCCCTCGCGGCCGAGGAAGGCGAACGAGCCGATCTCGAAGTTGAGGAAGCCCCACGGCGGCGACACGAGGATCGCCGGCGCGATCACGCCGCTGGCCCCCTCCCCCTCCGGGTTGTTCGACGGGAAGTCGACGAGGCCGAAGGCGCGGAAGATCAGGTGCCGGCCGAAGAAGATCACGTCCGTGCCGGCGAGGAGGTAGTTGCCGACGTGGTCGGCCCCGAACTCGTCGATGAAGCCGCGCAGGTACTGGGCCTGGACGTAGACGTGCTTGCCGATCGTGTAGTCGGCGCCGGCGGTCAGCTTGACGAAGGGGGTCTTGCGGACGGCGATCCCCTCGACCTCCATCACCGGGTTGTTCTCGTCGTCGTTCGGCGTGACGTCGACGCCGGTCGGCAGCGGCATGTCGATCTTCAGCCGCTCCTCCTGCGGGATGAAGAGGCCGGCCTCGCCCCAGACGCCGGTGTTGCCGAGCCACGGCAGCTGGGTCGTGAAGTCGAGGCCGATGACCTGCATCTTCGGATAGATCAGGTACGCGTCGGACTGGAGGTAGTAGCCGTCCTCGGGCTCGTCCTCGGCGTTGAGCGGGTGGATGATCGACGACTTCACCTCCGCCGGCAGCGGGATGTCGTGGCGGCCGTAGTAGTACGAGGCGGTGATGTCGACGTCGCCGAGGCGCGTGCCGACCTTGGCCGCGGCCTGACCGTTCGCCAAGGTCCGATCGGGCATGATCACGTGGCCGAGCACCTTGGGCAGCAGCTTGGGGTTTTGCGGGATGAAGGTGTCCTGCAGGTAGAAGATCTTCTCCTTGTCCGCAGGATCAGCGAAGGGGACCTCGGCGAAGGGGTCCTTGAGCCCGGCCGCCGCCGACGGGGGCAGGAGCGCCGGGAAGAAGAGCGGGACGTAGACGCCCTGGAACCACAGGCGGTCGCGCAGCGGCGCGTAGTCGATGACGACCATCTGGTTGGCAATCGGCTCGGTGAAGAGCGGCCGGTCCTCGAGGTCGTCGGGGTTGATGTTGTTGGTCGGGTTGAACTTGTCGGCGGTGCCCCAGACGACGATCTGCCGGCCGATCTTGATGTCGAGGCCCTTCGCCAGCTCGTTGAGCGCGACGTAGGCCGCCCGGCTCTCCATGTGGAACCGGTTCATCATCGACATGCTCGAGAGGTCGTCGAGCTCGCGCGCCTGCGACGAGTTCATGAACACCGGCTCGATGTCGCCGACGATCT
>JAGQIT010000346.1 GCA_020431135.1 Myxococcales bacterium
CCAGGTCGTCGCCGTCGACCGCGAGCGCGTCCTCGTCGGCGGCGACGCGGGCTGGCGCGCCCTCACCCTCGCGCCGCGGGGAGGGTGGCTGCGATGAGCCTCCCGCAGCTCCTCGACCGCCCGAGCGGCCTCAGCATCCGGGCCGCGCTCGGCCTGCTCTTCGCCCTCCTCTTCCCGCGCCTGTCGCTGACCTCGCCGTGGTTCGCCGTCGCCTTCGCCGGCGGCTGGCTCCTCTTCGTCGTCGCCCGCCTCCTCGTCCTCCGCGAGCCCGCGGCGCTGCGCTTCCTCCGGGCGACGCCCAGCGGCCTCGCCCTCCACGTCGGCGAGGCGGTCTTCGTCAGCCTCGCCCTCGCCTTCCTCCTCCTGTGGCTCGCCGGCCTCGGGCTCGTCGTCGTGCCGATGACCGCGGGGATCGCCCTGGTCCTCGGCTACTTCCTCTTCCACGCCGTCGTCCTGTGGATGCTGACGAGCCACTTCACGGGCCGCGTCACGGAGCACGGGCGCTCGCGGCCGCAGCTGCGCCGCGTCCTCCGGATCGCCGCCTTCCTCGGCGAGGAGTGCGTTGTCGTGGCCGCCCTCGCGGTCACGGAGGGGGCGCGCGTCGAGGCCCTCAGCGGCCCGGCGAGCGTCGCGGATCTCCTCGCCGCGCCGCTCCTCGGGCTCCTCCTGCTCGGCCTCTGCTTCACGCCGATCGCCCGCCTGTCGCAGGCGGCGAGCGACGAGACCCTGGCGCTCGGCGAGATCGCCCTCGTCCACGGCGCGGCGCTCTTCGTCCTCGCCCTGACCGGCTCCCTGCCCTTCTGAGCAGCGTCGCCGCGCGGCGCCGCGAGTGCTCGTCCAGCGCCCCTTTGCCGAAGGAGCGCGCCAGGGCGACGAACGGATCCGCGACTACGACCTCAACTGACGCCAGATCAACGACGCCGACGTCGACGACGTCCCGGCAGCCGCGCTCTGGCGCCAACCTCCTGGGAGACTCGCGTCAGTCGCCGCACTGAGCCGCTTCTCAGTCACCCGCGCGAGCCTCTCGGAGCGCCTGGACCTCGGCCATGAACGCCTCTGAGAGCCCGTATGTCCCATAGGACAGCTCGGCCGACGCGAGCTGCTCGGCGGTGATGCTCGCGCCGTCGAGCCTGCAGTTCGCCATGTAGGCGCCGTCGAGCTTGGCGCCGTCGAGCTTGGCGCCGCGGAGATCGACGTCGGCGAGCTGCGCCCCGCGGAGATCGACGCCGCGGAGGTCTCGGCCCGCCAAGTTGGTCCGCTCGAGGCGGGCCTTGTGGAGCGTCGCGCCGCGGAGGTCGGTCTGCGAGAAGTCGACGCCGATCGCGTAGGTCTCGGTCATGTCCGCGCCGCTCAGGTTGGTGCCGACGAAGGTGCAGCGGTCGACCATCTTTCCGCTCAGATCGAAGCCCGAGAGATCGAGGCCGTCGAGGGTGCAGCGGCCGAAGTTAGCGAGGACGTGCTCGAGGGCGGCGCGGCGATCCTCCGGTGAGGTCGCAGGCGCGGCGAGGGCCGCCTCTGCCTCGATCATCGCCAGCCTGTCGAGCTCGTCGTGGCGCCTCTCGGCGCCGATCGCCGCGGCCCACACCAGCCCGAAGAGGGCGATGATCGCGAGGGCGGCGCCGCCGGCAGCGACCCCGATCCGGCGCGGCTGGCCCTGCTCGTCGAGAGGGGGCTCGGTTCGCCAGTCGATCCACGCGGCGACGAGGCCGAGAACGGCGCCGGGGATCAGCACGATCGCGAAGTCCGCGAGCACGAGGGCGAAGCCGAGGTGGCCGACGAGGTCGAGCGTCACGAGCACGCGGGCGACGAGCTGCGAGGTCGGCCGGGGGCGGCGTCGATAGAGGATCGCCGCGACCAGGACCACGAGCGAGGCGACGACGCTCACACCGCCGATCGCGATGAGGGCGCCTGCGATCGCCGCGCCGACCATCGCGTCCATCCCATCTGCCGCCGCCTCGACCGGGAGCAGCAGCGCGAGGGCGAAGCTCACGACCAGCGGCGACGCTCCTGCGCGGGCTCGCTGGCCTTCGCGGTCGCTTCTCCGGGGCCTCTCGGTGGGGCCGCGGACCGCGACGTTCGTACGCGTCCGACCGCGAAGGCCAGCGAGCCCGCGAGAACCACAACAGCCTGGCCGTGCGACGCCCACGCTCCGCTACGATAGCGCAGCAGCCCGGGCCTTTGCGCTCGCGCAGCCTGGCCGTCCGCACAGGCGCGGTGGCGGTGACGGGCCCGCGCGCGCAGAGCCGCTCGCGGCCTGCGTCCGGCGCTCGGTACAGCGGCGTCTCGTCGCGACGAGCTGCGCCGACGATCGCTGCGCGAGACCACACG
>JAGQIT010000347.1 GCA_020431135.1 Myxococcales bacterium
CCAGCGGATCTTCAACGACGCGACCTTCTCGCGCAACGGCGACTTCTCCTGCAACAACTGCCACATCGACGGCGTCACCGACGGCCTCGTGTGGAACATCCTCCTCGACGGCGACGTCAACACGCTCGCCTTCCGCAACGTCTCGGGCACCGGGCCCTTCCTCTGGGGCGGGCAGCTGCCGACGCTCTTCGACTTCAGCCGCGAGGTGCTCCGCCTCGTCGGCGCGTCGGCGACCGGCGAGGAGATGGAGAAGCTCACCGAGTACATGCAGTCGGTGACCGCGCCGCCGAACCCCTACACGCTGCCGGGCGGGCGCCTCAGCGACGCCCAGCTCCGCGGCCGCGAGCTCTTCTACGGCAAGGCGAACTGCGGCACCTGCCACGCCGGGCCGCTCTTCACGAGCGGCGAGATCGCCAGCCCCGGCAAGACCAACAAGCCGACGGACGTGCCGTCGCTGGTCGCCACCTACGACAGCGGCCCGTGGGGGCGCGAGGCCCAGTGGACGAGCCTCGGGGCGATGGTCGACTACGCGGTCGACTACGCCGGCGCGACGCTCAGCGCCGACGAGCGCGCGGATCTCCTGAGCTACGTCGAGGCGCTCCCGGGCGACGTCCTCTACCTCAACGCCTCGGCGCCGCAGGGCGGCAGCGCCAACGTCTTCTCGGGGATCGCGCCTGAGCTCACCTTCTCGTCGATCCTCGCGCCCGACCAGGACGGCGCCTTCGCCTTCGAGGTCGAGGCCGAGGGCAGCTGGAGCGCGGTCGCCGGGACGTGGACGACCCACGGCCGCGTCGCCCGCTTCACCCCCGACGCGCCGCTCGCCAACCAGACGAGCTACCGGATGCGCGTCGCCGAGGGCCTCGAGGGCGCGCACGGGCGGCAGAGCGCCGGCGAGCTCGTCGTCGACTTCGCCACCGGCGAGGTCGCCCTCACCGACGTCTCGGGCCCCTGGCGCCTCGACATCTCGGGGATGGTCTCGGGCTCGGTCGACCTCGCCTTCCTCCAGGCGACCGGCGGCAAGGTCACGGGCGCGCTCCTCCAGGCGAACGGCGACATCGAGTTCGACAACGTCCAGGGCTACGTCGCCGGCAACACCCTCTTCGTCGACAGCTTCCTCGCCGACACGCTCTACGGCGAGGTGCTCGTCGACAGCATCGAGGTCGACCTCGTCGACGCCGACGACGACGGCTACGCCGAGAGCGGCAACGGGACGCTCTACTCGATCGTCACCCTGAACGTCGCGGCGACCCGCCTCGCGCTGCCCGGCGGCTGAGGTCATCGGCGCTCGAGCGCCGCGGCGAGCGACTCGCTGCTTCGGAGCTCTGCGCGCGGCGGAGGGCCGCGCGACGCGAGCCCTACTCGGGTCGCGCGTCGGCGATGAAGTGATGGGTGCAGCCGCCGCTGTACTCGGGTCCGGGGAGAACGACGCTGACGGTCAGCTCGAGGCGCCCCTCGTGGAGGCTGCCGAGGAGAACGGCGCTCCCCTCGATCGGCCGGCCGTCGGCCATGCACGCGCAGGTCGGGCTCTGGAGGCCGTCGCCGAGGTGACCGCCGTCATGACCCTCAAAGCGGAGGGTGCACAGGCCGGCGAGGTCGGCCTCGAAGACGGGGTTGCCGGCCGCCTCGCCGACCTTGCGGATCGTCACCTGGGCGCCTTGGCGGGTGTCGCCGCCGCTGTAGTGGGTGATGTCCGCCTGGTAGGCGCCGGCGTCGTCGGGGCGGAGGTTGGCCATCCGCGAGTGCTGGTTGGCGCTGTCGAGGCTGCCGACGTAGGTGCCGGGGAGGCGGTCGAGGTCGGAGCCGCAGGCGGCGGCGAGGAGCGCGAGCGCGAGCGCTCGTGCGGCGGGGAGCGACGAGGACGTGCAGGGGGGACGCACGGCGAGAGGGTAGCAGGTCATGGTGGGGCGCGGCTGTGGAGCGAGCTGTCTGTACGGGCAGGTCCGCGAGCGGTCGGCGGGTCGGCGGGTCGGCGGGTCG
>JAGQIT010000348.1:0-8835 GCA_020431135.1 Myxococcales bacterium
TGGCGCCGGAGCGGCGGCCGTGAAGGCCGACGCTCCGCGACCATCAACCAACAACAGATAGGAGGAACGGGGATGAGCACCACACGCAGATCCAAGAACGCCGCGCGCAGGAAACCCAAGGATCGTCGGTGGATGCCACCCCGCTGGGGCGTCGCCATGACGGTCGTCGCCCTCGCCCTCGTCGCCGGCGCCGGTGAGGCGGCGGCCGCCGAGACGGTCAACAAGACCCTCTGCGTCTTCGATCCGGGCGGCGCGACGGGGGACCTCTTCTCGAAGATGAAGGGCTATCAAAACCAGGCGATCGCCTGGGGGGTCAACTTCGACCTCAAGGCCTACACCGACGAGTCGGTCGCCGCCTCGGACTTCCGCAACAAGAAGTGCGACGCGGTCCTCCTCACCGGCGTCACCGGCAAGGAGTTCAACCGCAAGACCTACTCGCTCGAGGCGATGGGCCTCTTCACGAGCTACGACAACCTGAAGAAGGCGATCGCCGTGCTCGCCAAGCCGAAGGCCGGCCAGCTCACCCGCGACGGCGCCTTCGAGACCGTCGGCATCTACCCGGCCGGCGCCGTCTACCTCCACGTCCGCGATCGCCAGCTCTCGAGCCTGTCGGCGCTCTCGGGGCGCTCGGTGGCGACGATCGACGGCGACAAGGCGGCGATGACGATGGTCCGTGAGGTCGGCGCGACGCCGCAGACCGCCCAGATCAGCAACTTCGCCTCGAAGTTCAACAACGGCGGCGTCGACATCTGCTACAGCCCGGCGACCGCCTACAAGCCGCTCGAGCTCTACAAGGGCGTCGGCGAGCGCGGCGGCGTCGTCCGCTTCCCGATCGCCCAGCTCACCTTCCAGGTCTTCATCCGCGCCGAGGAGTTCCCGGCGGGCTTCGGCGAGACCTCGCGGGGCTGGGTGAGCGGCCAGTTCGACACGATGCTCGGCGTGATCAAGAAGGCCGAGTCGACGATCACGCCGTGGATCGACGTCGACTCCGGCTCCGCCCGCGGCTACCACGACCTCCTCGACAAGGTGCGCACGAGCCTCGTCGGGCAGGGCGTCTACGACTCCGCCGTGGTCAAGCTCGGCGAGCGCCTCGCCGGGTAGCCTCGCCTATGGCGGCCGACGGCGGGCGCGGGCGCTTGCCCGCCAACCTCGCGACCTTCGCGACCCTCCTCCTCCTCGCCTCGCTCCTGGTCCAGTGGACCGGGACCCAGCTCGGCTCGCAGATGGTCGCGCTCGGCGAGCAGCTGTGGCCGGGCTACGCCGTCGAGCTGCGCGAGGAGCCGACCCCGCCGGTCGAGCCTAGCGTCGCCGAGGCCGAGGCGAAGGCCGAGGCCGCCGCGCCGAAGACCGCGGACGAGGCGCTGGTCGACGACCTCCTCGGCGACCTCGAGGAGGACGCGGCCGCGCCCGCGGACAGCGCGAAGGACGAGGTCGCGGTCGGCGGCGACGGGGGCTCGGAGGACGACCTCCTCGACGACCTCCTCGAGGACGTCCCCGGGGCGAAGAGCGAGGCGGAGCTCGCCGCCGAGAAGCGCGCGGCGGCGCTCGCCGACTACGAGAAGGAGAAGGTCGCCTACGACTCGGCGGTCGCCCGCCGGACCGCCGCGGTCGAGGCCTTCGCCGCCGTCGACCTCAGCCTCCTCGCGCTCTTCACCTGGCTCAGCGGACATTTTGGTCCGATCTTCATCATCCTCCTCGGGATCGGCGGCGCCGTGGCGACGGCCGGCCGCCACCACATCAGCCTCCGGCCGATCCGCGGGCGTCGCAGCGATCGCGCCGCCCAGGGCGCGTCGCTCGTCGCCAACCTCCTGCTCATCGCCTCGGTCGCGGCCAACCAACGCAGCCGCGCGGCCGCGGGCACCGGCAGCGACGGCGCCGGGCTCGAGGCTGGCCTGTGGATCGCCGCCTTCGCCGTGATGGCGCTCCTCAACCTCGCCCACCTCGTCCGCCCGAAGGAGGGCGACGACGACGGCGGACCCGCGCGCGCGCTCCTCAGCGTCCCGCTCTACGCGACGATGGCGCTGATCTCCGGCGCCTACTTCCTCGTCGCCGAGGGCTACGTCGCCGGCCTCGCGGTCTACCTCGAGAAGCTCCTCAGCAACGTCCAGCTCTACCTCCAGGTCGGCCTCTACATCTGGGTCGGGATGCTCCTCAAGCGCACGCGCCTGGCGTCGCTGGCCTTCGCCGTCGTCCGCCCGTGGCGCCTGCCGCCGGAGCTCCTGGCGATCGTCGTCGTCGTCCTCGCGGCGGTGCCGACGGCCTACAGCGGCGCCTCGGGGATCTTCGTCATCGCCGCGGGGGCGCTGATCTTCCGCGAGCTGACGGCGGCCGGCGCCCGTCCGGCGCTCGCCCTCGCGTCGACGGCGATGTCCGGGAGCATGGGCGTGGTGCTCTCGCCCTGCCTGCTGGTGGTGATCATCTCCTACCTGTCGCCGGTGACCAGCGACGACCTCTTCGCCTGGGGCCGCTGGGTCTTCCTCCTCAGCGCCGGCCTCTTCGCGCTCGTCGTGCTCCTCACCCGCCAGGGCTCGCTGCGGCCGACGCCGCGCGCCGACGCCTGGCCGCGCAGCGGCGCGGCGCTCCGCGGGCTGCTGCCGCATGTCGTCATCTTCGCGGCGGTGCTGCTGATCGCCCGGCTCGTCCTTAAGGCCGGCCTCGACGTCACCTCGGCGGCGTTCCTCCTGCCGCTGGCGCTGCTGCCGATGCTCGCCTACGACCGCCGCCATCGCCGACGCGCGGGGGACGAGGCGGCGGACGAGGGGCCGCACGCGCCGGAGCCCGGCGACTCGACGGCCTTCGCCGCGACCGCCGAGACGACGACCCACGTCGGCGCCCTGCTGCTGCTGATGGCGCTCTCGGCCTGCCTCGGCGGCGTCATCGAGCGCGCCGACGTCGTCGCCCTCTTCCCCGACGCCTTCACCTCGCCCTTCGCCGGCATGGCCGCGCTGATGGTCGTGCTGGTCGTCATCGGCATGATCATGGATCCCTACGGCGCGGTGATCCTCGTCCAGGCGACGCTGGCGAGCGCCGCGGTGGCCAGCGGCATCGACCTCGTCCACTTCTGGATGGTCGTCCTCGTCGCCTTCGAGCTCGGCTACCTGACCCCGCCGGTGGCGCTCAACCACCTCCTCGCCCGCCAGGTGATCGGCGACGAGGCGTCGGAGTCGGCGGGCGCCGGCGAGGGGTCGCTGTGGCGCAGGCACGAGCGCTACCTCCTGCCGATCACCGTGATGGCGCTGACGCTCGTGCTCGTCGCGTTCGTGCCGCTGCTCCTCGGCTGAGCGCTCGCGCGCGTTCGTCCGCGCTCGCGAAGAACGCCGCCTCGACGGCGGCTCGCGGCTGTGCTCTGGTGGACGGCGATGGTCGCCCGCGTCGTCGCCTGGCTCGTCGCGCTGCTCGTCTGCGTCGACGGCTACCTCGCCGCCTGGGCGCTCTTCTACGACCTCCTCCCGCGGGTTCTCAACGTCCTCGTGCCGATGCTCGTCGCGCCGGTGCTGATCATCCTCGCGTATCAGGCGATCTACACGGCGCTGCGGGTCCCTGAGCGCCTACAGGCGGTGATGCCCGTGGCGATCGCGACGATCACCCTGTGGCTGCCGGGGGTCGCGCTGATCGTCACGCCGGCCCGCGGGGCGATCGACGCCTGGCGCTACGCGAGCGTCGACGCGGTCGCGCCGGAGGCCGCCGCGGCGCTCGACGGCGACGGCCTCTTCCACGTCGAGTTCACCGCCGACGCGGTCGCTGTGCGCGAGCTCGCGGGGACCAAGACCTGGCAGCGGCAGCACAAGTCCGGCGACAGCTTCACGAAGTACACCGAGGTCGCGGTCGCCGTGCCGGTGCTCCGCCGCGGGGCCGCGGGCGATCGCCCTGTCGCCGCGTGGTTGGTCGAGCGGACGACCGGGGCGGTCGCCGACACGTCGCTGATGCGCGCCGCGGAGAGCGAGCTGGCGCCGGTCCGCGGGCTCGCGCTCCACGACGCCGCGACCCGGGCCAAGGTGCTCGAGGCGGTCGCCGCCAGCCCGGCGCCCGCGGTCGCCGAGCCGCTGCTCCTCGAGCCCAGCGGCTCGCTGGCGGAGGCGACCGCGGAGGCAGAGCGCTGGGCGCTCGGGATCCTCATCGCCGTCCACCTCCTGTGGGTCGCGCTCCCGGTCGGCCTGCTGATCCGCGCGGAGGTGCGCGGTCGACCGCTCTCGGGCGCCCTCTGATCGCGCGACGAGGCGAGCGAGCAAGCGGGGCGTCATGCGATCGCGCGCCGCTCCGCGAGCGTCACGGCGACGGCGGATGCGCGCGAGCGGGGCCCCTCCTCGCGGCCGCCGCGGCCCGGCGGTGCGCCTTCGCGGCCACCCGCGGGCCTGTGCTGCGCCGAAGCTCCGCTGAGTTCGGGCGAGCGAGGGAAGCGGACCCTCCTGCGGTCGTTCAGCGCTTCAGCTATCTTCGCGGCGATGACGGACGCGGACGCGAGCGCGCGCGGGAGAACCTGGCTCCTGCTGTCGGCCGGCCACGGCCCGGCGGAGTGCGCCTACGCGGTCGCCCGCGTCGAGCCGATCGTCGCCGCGGAGGCGAATGCCCGCGGCCTGCATTGCGAGGTGATCGACGAGACCGCCGGCCCAGCGCCGGAGACCCTCGCCTCTGTTCTCCTCGAGATCGCCGACGGCGACGCCGAGCGCGGCGCGGCGCGGGCCTTCGTCGACGCCTGGGCCGGCACCGTGCAGTGGAGCTGCCGGAGCCCGCTGCGGCCGCACCACCGCCGGCGCAATTGGTACATCAAGGCGGAGGCGCTCGATCTCGAGGTCGCCGGCCTCCCGGAGCTGAGGGAGGCGGACGTCGACTTCAGCGCGGCGCGCAGCGGCGGCGCCGGCGGGCAGAACGTCAACAAGCGGAGCACGGCGGTGCGCGCCGTCCATCGGCCGACGGGGATCGAGGTCGTGGCCCGCGACGAGCGGACCCAGGGGCAGAACCGACGGATCGCCGTCGACCGCCTGCGGGCGCTCCTCGCCGCGCGCGCGGGCGACGAGCGGGCGGCGAAGGAGCGCGCCCGCTGGGGCGCGCATCAGGAGCTCGAGCGCGGCAACCCGCGTCGGGTCTTCCGCGGGCCTGACTTCCGCGCGTAGACGGCGGCCCCGCTCGCGATTCGATCAGCACCCGCCGACCGGCAGCTCGGTCGCGCTCAGGGTGTCCTTCATCGGCACCCAGGGGAGGTCGCCGGAGATGAAGTCGAGGGTCACCTCGACGTCGAGCGTCGTCGGGCAGACCTGCTGCTCGGGCCAGCTCACGACGCCGACGCCGGCGGCCGCGTCGACGACCGGCTGGGCGAGCGGGTCGAAGGTCAGGCAGCCGTCGAGGCCGTCGGCGATCGACGCGAACTCGATCCCCCACTCGGGCGGCGTGTCGATCCTGTAGAGGCCTGCTTGCCCCGGCCAGACGAGGCGCAGCTCGGTGCAGCGGCCGCTGTTCTTCTCGGCCTTGCGGATGAACACGCGGTCGAGGCCGCCGGCGAAGAACATCGCCGCGTACTCGGCGTCCTCGACGTCGCCGGTGGTGCCGGAGTCCGTCGCACCCGTGTCGGTGTCGCTGTCCGTCGCGTCGGTGGTGGTCGTCGTCGCGTCGGCGGTGGTGGTCGTCGCGTCGGCGGTGGTGGTCGACGTGTCGGCGGTGGTCGACGTGTCGGCGGTGGTCGACGTGCTCTCGCCGGGCCCGGTGCTCGCGGTCGTCGTGTCGCTGTCGGAGGTCGAGGTCGCCGCCGAGGTCGCGGAGGTCGAGGTCGTCGCCTCGGTCGCCGCGGTGGTCATGATCGCCGTGTCGTCGCCGCACGCGGCGAGGACGAGGACGAGGAGCGTCGGCGGGAGGGCGCTGCGGAGGTGGGCGCGAAAGTAATCCATACCCGAGGATCGCCGGCGAGCGGGGGGCGCTGTCAACCACGGTCTCGGGCGGCGGCGTGTATGCTGCCGGCGATGTGTCGCTTCGCCCTCTATCTCGGGCCGCCGATCCGGCTCAGCGCCCTGGTCACCGAGCCGAGCAACTCGATCATCCACCAGAGCTACGACGCCAAGGAGCGCGAGGAGCCGCTCAACGGCGACGGCTTCGGCGTCGCCTGGTACGCCCCCGAGCTGCGCGAGGCGCCGGCGGTCTTCAAGTCGGTGACGCCGGCGTGGAATGACGTCAACCTCCTCAACCTCGCGCCGGTCACCGTGAGCCGCTGCCTCCTCGCCCACGTCCGGGCGGCGACCCCCGGGCTGGGGGTCACGCAGCTCAACTGCCACCCCTTCGTCCGCGGCCGCCTCGCGTTCATGCACAACGGGGCGATCGCCGGCTTCCGCGACCTGCGCCGCCGCCTCCAGCAGGGGCTCTCGGATCGCGAGTTCGCGGCGATCCAGGGGAGCACCGACTCGGAGCACATCCTCGCGCTGATCGCCGACGCCTACGACCGGGCGACGGACGCGGCGACCGAGCTCGAGCGGATGGCGACGGCGGTCGAGGCCTCGATCCGCGAGGTCGAGCACCTGCGCGCCTCCGCGGGGATCGAGGCGCCCTCCTTCCTCAACCTCGCGCTCACCGACGGCGTGCGGGCGGTCGTCACCCGCTACGTCAGCCCTGGCGCTGGCGTGCCGCCGCACTCCCTGTACAGCGCCCGCGGCCGCCTCGTGATCGAGGAGGGCGAGGGGCGCCTCATCGATCACGAGGAGGAGGAGCCGGCCGTGCTCATCGCCTCGGAGCCGCTCGGCCCGCGCCGGCGCTGGGAGGCCGTGCCCTTCAACAACATGGTGCTCGTCGACGGCGACGGGACGACGACGCTGCGCCCGCTCGTCGACGAGGCGAGCTAGGAGCGGCGTCCAGCGAAGCGCCGCGCGCCCTCGCTCGCCGGCACAGCGGCGTCCTGTCGATCTCGAGAGCCCGACGACTGCCGCGCTCGAGCGCTGGTTGAAGGCTCGGCGAGCCACCTCGGAGCCTGTCCGAGCTTCGCGGCGTGGCCTCGGCGTAGCGGCGATTCGCCGCGCGTCGAGCATCCCGGCGCCCGGACGGACGCGAGGGGGATTCTGTCCGCGTCGTCGCCAAGCGCCTGCGCTGTCGCGTGCTCAGGGCGACGATCGGCCCGCGAGGCAGGCCTCGAGCTCGAAGCACCTCCGCCTAATGGGCGAGGCTGATCAGCACGTCGACCTCGCCGTCGTCGCGGATCCGCAGGTGCCCCGTGTCGAGGATCAACGCGAGATCCGGATCGCCGTCGGCGGCGCTGCGCCGCGAGTCGCTGGCGCCCTTGAGCTCGCCCGCCGCCGTCTTGCAGTGGGCGTCGCCGTTCTCGCCGCCGTCGTAGACGACGTGCTCGCCGCAGCTCACGAGGATCTTGCAGTTGTGCGGGCTGCTCGCCGGGAACGCCGGGTTGGGGCGGACGAAGAGAGTGCAGCGATCGCCCTTGGCGACGCCGTCGACGCCCTCGGCGAGGCGGACCTTGCCGTGCTTCTCGACCGCGCCGGCGAGGGCCCCCAGGTCCTTCGGGATGTGGACGTCGGGGGCGAGGCTCGGGGGCGTCGAGCCGGCGTCGGGGGCCGGCGCGGCGCTCGAGCTGTCGACCGCCGCCGCGTCGGCGCAGCTCAGGACGTCGACGCTCTGACCGTCGACCTCGAGAACGGCGCGGAGGATCGTCCACTGGCCGGCGTGGCGCTCCGCGGCCCACTGGAAGCTGCCGTGCCCATGATCGCCGCCGACCGGCATCGTCCACTGCGAGTGCCCCCAGCCGGAGCCGTGGGTCTCGGTCGAGCCGCAGGCGATCCCCGTGCGGCCGGCGATGTTCTCGCCGAGGAGGTCGACGGCGGCGGGGCAGCTGTTGAGCCGGTCGATCGCCACGTCGTAGGCGCCGCCGCAGCGCGGCACCAGCTGGCTGATGACGATGACGAAGGCCGCGACGAGGAGAACCATGAGAACGCGTCGCACGCGGAGATTCTACCGGCCGCCTCGCGCTCAGGCGCCGCGGATCCGGCCGCCGACGGGCGGTCGCCAGCGCACGCCCTTGGCCACGAGCCACAGGGCGAGGAGGACCTCGGCCATCGCCAGCGCGGCGAGGACGGGGCCGAGCGTCGCCTTGACCGCGGGCGCGATGAAGTAGGCGATGTTGTCGACGAGGTAGGCGACGCCGCCGAGGGTCACGAGCGCCGAGAGGGCGGTCGGGAGCAGGCGCGCGCGCAGCAGGAGCGCGCCGAGGAGCGTGAGGTGGACGCCGAAGAAGACCAGCGAGAGGTGGAAGCCGGCGTCGAAGAGCTGGAGGTGCGAGAGCGCGAGGGCCTCGCGCTGGGCGACCCCGAGGGCCGCGAGGCCGGGGTCCTGGAGGACGATCAGCGCGCCCGCGTAGTGGAGGAGGACCGCGCCGACGATCGCCGTGTAGACCAGGCGAAAGGCGGCGGCGGTCAGGGCCCACGTCCGCGTGAAGGGGCGAAGGAGAGCGTAGAAGAGGATCGCCACCGGGACGTCGCAGAGGAAGGCGACGAGGTAGCCGACGAAGCCGAGGCTGAACTGCTCCGGCGCCGCGAGGATCCGCGTCGCGGTCTCGTGCGCGTCGCCGGCGACGAACATCGCCGCCCGCGTGCCGACCTCCGCGAAGATCGCCGCGACCGTCATGACCAGGAGGAGCGCCCCCGCGAGGCGAGCGAGGCGCGCGGCGGTCCGCTGCGGCGCGTCGGCGCCGCGATCCAGGGCGCCGTCGCCGGTCGCCGCGGCGCTCGTTTGGGCGCCCTCATCCTCGAGTGTCCGCAACAGATCTGTATGGCTCGTCATCTCGATCCCCTCCGCGGCCGCGTCCGTCTCGTCGCGCGACCCGAGTACCTGTCTATCTGGGCGCCGCTGCGG
>JAGQIT010000348.1:8962-11493 GCA_020431135.1 Myxococcales bacterium
TCGCTGGCCCTCGTCGACTCTCTCGGCGCCGCCCTCTGACGAGGCCGAGAGGCGCGACGATGTCGGCGCGAGGGTGCGCCGCGAATCCTCGGACACGCGACTAGGCGCGCGGATCGAGGGGCACGGCGTCGCCCTCGAGGATGATGTAGTCGAAGCGCGGATCCTCGGGATCACGGCGCCGACGATCGGCGATCTCGAGGATCCTTAGATCGCCGAGCGTCCACCGGCCGATCACGCCGCCGTCGCCGTCGACGGCCCAGAGGTCGAGGTACTCGGGCGTCCCGCTGAAGGTGTGCGTGAGCAGCCAGCGGCGCAGGAAGGGGTCGTCGATCCGCCCGCCGCGGAGGGTCAGGCGACCGCGCCGGGGGCCCTTCGTCGGGGCGGCTCCCCTCGCGATCGCGCCGGCGCGGCGCGGCAGGCCGAGGAGGCCGTCGGGATCGAGCACCTCGGAGAAGGGCCCGCCGCGCAGGCCCTCGCGCTCGACGTAGAGGCGAGCCTTGGGTGCGGGTGCGCGGCGGCGGCGGAGGTCGACGGTCGGCATCGGGCCTCTGTTCGCCCTCCATGGCGATCAGGACCGCACTATAGCAGGAAGGCCGCGCGAGGCGGCCGGTCGGAAGGGCCACCTCGCGCGGCGAACGCTGTGAAGTGCGCTATTGAGCGCGGCCGCGGGATCCTCCACCATGACCGCGATGCCGACGTCGTCCGCGATCGTCCACCGCCTCCGTCGCCGCACCTTCCTCTCCGCGAGCGGGGCCGCCTTCGCGGCGATCCTCGTCCAGCTCGGTCGCCGCCCGCGGGTCGCCCGGGCGGCGGTCTACGGCGAGCTCGTCCCGGACCCCGACGGGATCCTCGATCTCCCGGCCGGCTTCTCCTATCGGATCGTCGATCAATTCGGCGAGGCGATGGACGACGGCTACACGGTCCCCTCGCTGCCGGACGGCATGGCGACCTTCGCCGGCCCCGGGGGCACGGTGATCCTCATGCGCAACCACGAGCTCCTGGTCGGCGACGGCCCCTACGAGCCCGGGGCGCCGCCGCCGGAGGCCTTCGATCCGATCGGCATGGGCTGCGTCACCCGCGTGGTCTTCGATGGCGCCACCTACGAGCGCCTGTCGAGCAACCTCGTCCTCTGCGGCACCCTGTCCAATTGCGCAGGTGGTTGGAGCCCGTGGGGTTGGCTGAGCTGCGAGGAGAACGCGACCGTCGGCCACGGCTACGTCTTCGTCTGCGACCCGCTCGCCGACGGCGTCCAGGAGCCGCAGCCGCAGCCGAACCTCGGCCGCTTCAAGCACGAGGCGGCCGCCGTCGACACCGAGACCGGGGCGATCTACCTGACCGAGGATCTCGAGGACTCCTGCCTCTACCGCTTCCTCCCGGACGACCCCGCTGAGCCCTTCAAGGGCCGCCTGCAGGCGCTCAAGGTCGTCGGCGTCGACGTCGCCCTGACCACCGACATGGAGGTCGGCGCCGCGCCGGTGGCGATCGAGTGGGTCGACGTCGACGAGCCCGACCCCGAGGCCGACAACGTCCGCGTCCAGGCCCAGGCCAAGGGCGCGGCGATCTTCGTCCGCGGCGAGGGGATCGTCTACACCGACGGCGGGATCTACGTCGTAGCGACGACGGGCGGGCCGATCGGCAAGGGGCAGATCTTCCGCCTCATCGACGACGGCGGCGCCCAGGGGACCCTCGAGGTGGTCGCCGCCTCGACGGACACCGCGTTCCTCGACATGCCCGACAACATCACGATGGCGCCGTGGGGCGAGCTCTTCTTCTGCGAGGACGGCAGCAACGGCAACTACCTGCGCGGGCTGACGGCCGACGGCGAGCTCTTCGACTTCGCCCTCAACGTCATCTCGCAGAACGAGCTCGCCGGCGTCTGCTTCTCGCCGGCCGGCGACGCGCTCTTCGTCAACCTGCAGAAGGACAACATGACCCTGGTGATCACCGGGCCCTTCCCGCAGGTGCCCGAGCCCGGAGAGACGGACAGCGACAGCGACGGCAGCGACAGCGACAGCGGCGGGACCGACGGGACAGGCGGGACCGATGGGACCGATGGGACAGGCGGGACCGACGGCGCCACCGGCGGGACGGACAGCGACGCGAGCTCCGGCGGCGACAGCGACGGGGGAGGGGACGCCGACACGGGCGGCGAGGCGACGACCGCCGGCGAGGAGACCCCGGACAGCGGCTGCGGCTGCACGACCGATCCCGACGGCGGTGACGTTCTCGCCAGCGCCGCGGTCGCGGGCCTCGTCGGCCTCGCGGTGAGCGAGCGTCGGCGCCGCGACGACGACTGAGTCTCTCGCTCGGGCGGCGATGGTCGACACCCGGCGAGCGCCGCGGCGTCGCCCCGCACCCGGCGGCGACGCCCGGGCCCGCGGGAGACGTAGTCCGCCCCCGACTGCCGACCGTGGAAGTGACACCCGTTGAGCGCTCGGTCGACCTCGCGGCGCGCGAGCGTCGGCCGTGGCGCCAACGGGCCTGTCCCTCGGGTCAGGTCTGTGCCGGCAGCGGCGCGCGGGCGAGGGCCA
>JAGQIT010000349.1:0-4654 GCA_020431135.1 Myxococcales bacterium
CACCAGCGTCACCAGCGTCACCAGCATAGATCGCTGCGATCGACGCCCCGTCCGAGTGCCCGAAGAGCACGCCGCGCTCGAGGCCGATCGCGTCGAGGAGCGGCGGCAGGACGAGCCGCGCCTCGTCGTGCATGTAGCTCAGGGACCACGGCGACGGGTAGGCGCTCGAGCGGCCGTAGCCCCGGCGCGCGTAGACGAAGACGCCCCAGCCCGTGCGCGCGGCGAGGCGCTCCGGGAAGTCGCGCCAGGTGCTGACGCAGCCGAGGCCCTCGTGGAGGAGGACGATCGTCGGCGCCGCGGTCGGCGGCGGGCCGATCCAGCGGTACTCCAGCGACGCACCGGCGACGTGAACGTGCCCGGTGTCGGCCTCCAGCACCACCGCTCGCTAGCTGGCGTTCGCCGCTTGGTCGCTCTGGCGCAGCTCCGCCTCGCGCTCGCGGCTGAGGGCGACGCGGCGGTAGATCGCCTCGAGGAGCGCGGGGACCCCGGCCCCGGTCGCCGCCGAGATCGGGAAGAGCGGGATCCGCTGGGCCCGCAGGCGGCGGCGCAGCCTCGTGATCATCGCCTCGCCCTCGGGGGTGTCGATCTTGTTGAGGGCGACGACCCGCGGCCGCCCCTCGAACATCGACCCGTAGGCGCTAAGCTCGGCCTCGAGGGCGTCGAGATCGGCGAGGGGCTCGCGGCCCTCCTCGGGATCGGGGGCGAGGAGGTGGAGGAGCACGCGCGTGCGCTCGAGGTGGCGGAGGAACTCGAGGCCGAGCCCGCGACCCTCGCTCGCCCCGCGGATCAGCCCCGGGATGTCGGCGACGACCATCGACCGCTCGCCGGGGAGGCTGACGACGCCGAGCTGCGGCACCAGCGTGGTGAAGGGGTAGGCGCCGACCTTCGGGCGCGCGCGGCTGATCCGACGGATCAGCGTCGACTTGCCGACGTTCGGGAAGCCGACGATCCCGACATCGGCGAGGAGCTTGAGCTCGAGGCGGAGCCAGTAGCCCTCGCCGGACCTCCCCGGCTCAGCGTACGTCGGCGCCCGGTTGGTCGACGAGCGGAAGTGGACGTTACCGCGGCCGCCGCGGCCGCCGTGGGCGACGATCAGCTCCTGGCCCTCCTCCACGAGGTCGCCGATCTGCTCGGCGGACTCGCGCTCGCGCCGACGGACCTCGGCGATGCTCGGGCCCTCGTCGTCCTCGTCATCGAGGTCGACTGCCTCCGGATCCGCGTCGTCTGCGTCCTCCGCCTCGGCCCCCGCGTCCTCCGCCTCGGCCTCCGCCTCAGCTCCGTCCGCCTCAGCCTCCGCTTCGCCCGTCTCAGACTCAGCGTCGTCCGCCTCAGCCTCCGCTTCGACCGCCTCAGCCTCCGCTTCGACCTCTGACGCGTTCGCCTCGGCGTCGCCCTCGGGCGCGTCGTCGGCGGCCTCGGCTACAGCCTCATCCGGAACGACCTCCTCGTCGAGCTCGACCCCGTCGTCCTCCTCGAACTCATCGTCGAAGACGTAGATCGTCTCGAGGCCGCCCTCGTCGTCGGAGCGGGGCCCGCGTTCCTTGGCCCACGGCGGGCGCTCGCCGACCTCGCCGACCCCCTCGAGGTAGACGGCGGTGCCGACCGGCACATGGACCCGGAGATCCTCGCCGGAGCGCCCGTGCTGGCACTTGTTGCGCCCGGGCTTGCCCGACTCGGCGCGGTAGTGCTGACGGTAGCGGAGATCGAGGAGGGTCGTCAGCGAGTCGTCGGCGACGAGGATCACGTCCCCGCCCCGGCCGCCGTCGCCCCCCGCGGGGCCGCCCTTCGGGACGTACTTCTCGCGCCGCCAGCCGACGTGACCGTCGCCGCCGTCGCCAGCGCGCACGAGGATCCGAACTCGGTCGACGAAGCGCATGGTGATCTGGCGGCGCGCCGCCGGCAGGCCGGCAGCCGCTTACTCGGCGGCCGCGGCCTCGTCGGTCACCGGATCGACGGCGACCCAGGTGCGGCGCTCACGGCCGCGCTTGTAGAAGCGAACGACCCCGTCTTGCAGCGCGAAGAGGGTGAAGTCCTTGCCCTGGCCGACGCCCTTGCCCGCCTTGACGGTGCCGCCGACCTGACGGATGAGGATGTTGCCGGCCCGAACGGCCTCGCCGCCGAACTTCTTAACCCCGCGGCGCTGAGCCTTGGAGTCGCGGCCGTTCTTGATGGAACCCTGTCCCTTTTTATGTGCCATGGTGGGCCTCCGATGGAGCCTAGCGCCGGTTTAGCCGGCGATCTCCGTGATCTTGAGCTCGGTGTACGCCTGCCGGTGGCCCTGCTTCTTGCGGTAGTTCCGACGCGGCTTGAACTTGTAGACGATCAGCTTGCGGCCGCGGCCGTGGGCCTTGACCTCAGCCTTGACCTTGGCGCCCTCGACGACCGGGGCGCCGACCTTGATCTCGTCCCCGCTGCGGACGAGGAGAACCTCGAGGTCGACGGCGCTGCCGACCTCGTGGGGGAGCTTCTCGACCTTGAGAAGATCACCAGGGGCCACGCAGTACTGCTTACCCCCGGTGCGGATTACGGCATGAAGTTGCTCGCTCACGTCTGTCTCGCAATTCTCAGGCGACTCGCCCGCCTCGGCGGCGGCCCTCGAGCGGACCGCGGCTACCCAGTCTTCGATTTCGCCCCCACCGGGCTGGGGGAGGATGGAGTTTATGGAAGTCGCCTCCGCGGTCAAGCACTCCGCGCGGTTGGGTGCGGCGGCCTCGCGGAGGCGCAGGGCGCCGAGAATTCCGCCGGTTTCGCGGCACAGCGCGGCACAGCGGCCCCTAGGGCGCACTTGAGCCCGACGCGCGCCGGGCCACAGAAGCGCCGTCGGCGCCCGCGATCTCCGCGTGTGATCTCTCGTGTCCGCGAGCGCAGCCCCCTCGACCCGCCGCGAAGTCGCAGGACAGGCGCCCAACCCCGCGAGTCGGCGCTCTGACGCGAATCGGCGGTGAGCGCCACACGCGCGAAGTGACGACACGGGGCGCGACCTCGCAGGTGGATCTTCATGACCCCGATCGATAGCCTCGACGCAGGATGGTCGTCCACGACGCAGCAAGCGCCCCGAGACCCCGCCGCCGCGCCTTTCTTCGCCGCCGCGGGGATCTCTCGTACCGTCTCGCCATGATCGTGCGACGACACCAGGCGACGGTCGCCGCCGCCGCGGCCTCCTGCCTCGTCCTCATCCTCGCGGCCGCCTGCGCGAACGCGGATCGCGGGGGCTCGGCGAGCGCCAGCGCGGCCGCGGTCGCCAGCGACTTCTCCCCCGCCGAGCAGGCCCGGATCGCCGCCGCCCAGCCGCACGTGCGCGCGGCCGCCATCAAGTACAAGGTCGACCCCGACCTCATCAACGCGGTCATCTGGGTCGAGTCGAAGCACAACCCCAAGGCCCGAGGCCCGGGCGGCGCCGCCGGCTACATGCAGCTGATGCCGTCGACGGCCAAGGGCCTCGCCAAGCAGATGGGCGAGCGCTCGCGCCCCTACAGCCCGGACTTCAACGTCCGCGCCGGCACCTACTACCTGGCGCGGATGATCAGCAAGTTCGACGGCAACGAGCGCCTCGGGATCGCGGCCTACAACGCCGGCCCGGGCAACGTCCGCAAGTGGCAGAAGGCCGGCTCGGGCCTCCCGAGCCAGAGCCAGAAGTACGTCGCCAAGGTCCTCGAGGCCAAGCAGCGCTTCACGGACTGAGCGCGAACGACGCAGCACGCCCCCGCCGGCGACCCGCACAGGCCCGCCACGGGGGCGTCGAGATCGCGCGCGTGAAAAGCTTCCTATGGTAGCGTTCGCGCATGGTGCTTGCTTACGCGCGTTGGTCTCCTCTCCTCTTCTGTGCCTCTCTCGCGCTCGCCTGCGGTGATGACACCGCCGCGACGGCCTCGGCCAGCGCGTCGGCGTCCTCCGGGATCTCGTCGGCGTCCGCGTCGGCCTCCGAGTCCGCGTCGGCGTCCGCCTCTGCGTCGGCGTCCGCGACCGAGAGCGCCAGCGGCAGCGAGTCCGCGACCGGCACCTCGACGACCGACGACAGCGGCACCGCGACCGAGAGCGGCGGCAGCACGACGACCGGCGGCGGCGGGATCAAGCTCGACGTCGGCTTCGACGAGACGACGACCACCGACAGCGACACCGGCGCGGACGAGGGCTGCAAGAAGGTCGACATCCTCTTCGTCGTCGACGACTCGGGGTCGATGAGCGACCAGCAAAACAAGCTCACCGACGCGTTCCCGTCGTTCATGGAGACGATCGACGAGCAGCTCGTGCAGATGAAGGGCGTCGACTACCGCGTCGGCGTGCTGTCGACCGACATGGCCGGCAAGGACATGTGCCTCTTCCTGATCTGCGGCCAGGGCCACCGCGGCCGCCTCCAGCACACCTCGGATCGCCTCGACTGCAACGACGAGCCGAACGGCCGGTGGATCGAGCCCGGCCCGCTCGACGTCGTCTCCGATCAGTTCCGCTGCGTCGCGTCGATGGACGGCGGCGAGTTCAGCGAGATGCCCCTCGAGGCGCTGCGCGCCGGCCTCATCGATCGCGTCGAGGACATGGAGGCCTACAACGCCGGCTTCCTCCGCGACGACGCGCTCCTCGTCATGGTCATCATCACCGACGAGGACGACCAGTCGGTGATGAACGTCCCGGAGACCTGGGACGCCTTCCTCGGGCC
>JAGQIT010000349.1:4733-5140 GCA_020431135.1 Myxococcales bacterium
AAGGACAGCTCGTGCGGCCCGGCCGACGACCCGATCGCCGTCAAGGCGCCGCGCCTCCACCAGTTCCTCGACCTCAACAGCCCCAACTCCTACTGGGGGAACATCTGCGACGAGGACTTCACGACGCCGCTCTCTGAGGCCCTCGAGGTGATCAAGGCGAGCTGCGAGACCTTCCCGCCGGTCTAGGCGAGAGGAGGCCCCCGATGGGCGCAGGCGAGAGGCCGCGGGTCGTCGTCAGCCGGGCGCTGCCGCCGGGCTGGCTCGGCGACCTCGCGGCGCGCTGCGAGCTGACGATCGGCGGACCGGAGCCGGGCTTCGAGGCGCGCCTCCTCGACGCCCTCGCCGACGCCGACGGCCTCCTCTGCCTGCTCACCGAGCGCGTCGACGCGGCGCTCCTCGACCGCGCG
>JAGQIT010000350.1 GCA_020431135.1 Myxococcales bacterium
TTCACGAACAACCAGACGAACGCCAACGTCACGAACTCGCTGATCACCGCGATCGGCATGACCTACAACACCTCCAAGGGGTGGTTTAGCGGCCCGATCACCAACTTCACCGCCCATCCGATCACCGAGGGGCTGACGTCGATCCCGTTCTACGGCGGGCTCTACATCAACATCGTCAACGACGGGATCGGCACCAACGAGACGATCATGACCCTGCCGCAGGGTCCGGTCGGCGTCGTCCAGGAGCGCGTTGACGGCCGCGCCTTCGTCTTCGGCGACGAGTGGGTCGAGTTCGACTCGCAGTGGCAGAACCTGCCGGAGATCAAGCAGTTCTGGGTCCAGACCATCAAGTGGATCGGACCGCAGAACTTCTGCGTCCTGCCGATGTAGCGGCGCAGCGGTCCGCCGAAGGTCGCGCTGGTAGCACCTCGCCAGGCGGCCCCGCGGCCTCGCCCAGCGCCCATCGGCCGAGCTCGTCACGATGAACGCCGATGTGCGGGGCAGCGCTTGCGAGACAACCAGGAGCCGCCTGGAGCGGCTAGGTCAGGAGCAGCGTGAGGCCGAAGGCGACGGCGAAGGTGACGATGTGGTTGATGACGAGGAGCGCCACCACGTCGCCGCCTTGGCCGCGCCACAGCGGATAGGTCAGCGCGAGAACGACGGGGAAGAGTACGTGCAGGACGACGATGGCGATCGTGATCGCGACCTCGCGCTCGCGGCCGACGCCGGCGATGATCACCGGGAGGAGCGCGTGGAAGGGCGCCGTGTAGCGGAGCAGCCCCATGACCCGCAGGCGCGGGGCGTCGTCGCTGCGCTCGGCGGTCGCGTCGACCTCGGCGGACATCAGGGCCCGATCTTCGCCGCTTCACCGACGAGCGCGGGGCGCAATCCTTGCTCAGCACAGCCGAGGCGCGGCTTGCTCCGCGCCGTGCGATGAGATGCGAACGGGGCGAGGCGGGCCCGCGCTCTGGCGGTGCTGCTGCGGCCGTCGTCCCTGACACGGTCAACGAATCGCCGTCGTGCTCGCCGTAGCTCATCGCCGGCGCAGGTGGGCGGTCGTGGCGACTCTCGCCCTCGCGCCGAACACCGGTGTAGCTAGGCGTACTGCAAGCCCTGGCCCTGCCGAGGGGCAAACGAGGGCACGCGAGGGCACGCGCGAGGCCGTGACGAAACCTCGGACCCGCTCCTAGCCGTCGCGCGCGGCCTCTGCGACCCTTGGGCCGCGCCGGATCAGGCGCGCTCCAAGGAAGGACAGCAGAGAATGAGCGAGCAAGACTCGGGTACCCCCACGCCTCCGCCCCCCGGCGCCATCGTCTGGCACGACCTCACCGTCCCCGACGCGGACGGCGTCGCCGACTTCTACCGCGCCGTCTGCGGCTGGAGCAGCGAGCCGGTGGCGATGGACGGCTACAACGACCACGCGATGACCCGCGCCGATGGCGAGGTCATCGGCGGTGTCTGCCACGCGCGCGGCGTCAACGCAGATCTCCCGCCGACGTGGCTCGTCTACGTCCAGGTCGCCGATCTCCGCGCGAGCCTCGACGAGGTCCGGGCGCGCGGCGGTGAGGTGCTCCGCGAGCCGCACTCGCTCGGCAGCTACGGCGAGATGGCCGTGATCCGCGATCCCGCGGGCGCCGCCCTGGCGCTCATGGGGCCGCCCCGCGACGACGGCTGACGTCCGGCGCGATCGACGGACGGGCGGCTGAAGAGCACGCGGCCCCGGAGGCGCAGAGGCGACGACGGGGCCGCGAGCGTGTGGCGAGCTCGAGCTCTGGCGACGAGCACGCGTGGCGAGCTCGGACTCGGACGACGAACACGCGAGCCGGTGCGCCGGCACATCCTCGCGTGACAACGGCCTAAAAGCGTGGAGGCGAAGGCGGCGCGTTCGCTCTGCAAAGACAACTAGCCGCGAGCCACGGGCCGCGACCCCGCGACCCCGCGACCCCGCAGCGTGCCGCTCAGTGGGACTTCGCCCGCTCGGCGAGCTGCTCCGGCGAGACGTCCTCGACGTGCGTCGCGATCCAGAATTGGTTGCCCGCCGGGTCCTCCACCGCCGCCGTCCGATCGCCGTAGAACTGCAGGGTCGGCTCCTGGATCGAGCGCCCGCCGGCGGCGACCGCCCGCCGGTGCACGGCGTCCACGTCCTCGACGTACATGTAGAGGATCACCGACTTGGACGAGCCGTCGCCGGCGCTGCCGAGCATCATCGGCGAGTCGCCGATCCGCACCTCGGCGTGGCGGATGAAGCCCTGCGAGCTGTCGATCGCGCCGTGGGTCTCGGCGCCGAAGGCCGCGCGGAGCCACTCGATCTCCGCGCCGACGTCGGCGAGGAGGAGGTACGGGGTGAGGGTGTGATAGCCGTCGGGGATCGCCTTGATCGTGCTCATGTCTCTTCAGCCTTGAGCGCGCGCTTATAGGACGGGCGCGGTGTCCTGTCGACCCGCGCCCGCGAACCTGGCCAATTCGCCAGGTGGACACCGAAGATTGGCGAGCGCTCAGCGCCGCCGGCGGCGGAGCCCCGCGAGGACGACGAGGCCGAAGAGGCCGAGGCCGCGGCCGCCCGCGCCCGTCGAGTCGGCCGTGCACGCGCAGCCGATCTCGATGTCCTGACCGCCGGTGGTCGCCGAGCCGTCGCTGCCGTCGCTGCCGTCGCTGGTGCCCGCGCCCGTTCCGGCGCTGCTCTCACCGCCGGTGCCGCCCGTCCCGTCCGTGCCGCCCGTCCCGTCCGTGCCGCCTGTCCCGGTCCCGGAGTCGCTCGTGCCGCCGTCGGTCTCGCCGCCGGTGCCGGTCGTGCCCGCGTCAGGCACCGGCGCCGGCATGCCGATGCCGATGCCGATGTTCTCCGCGTAGGTGATGTTGTCGGCGAGGTCGACCGCCTTGGCGCCGATCCACCACTGCCCCGCCGGCATCGTCGCCGGGAACTCGTAGGGCGCCGCGCCGTCGGAGCCGACCTCCTCGCCGTTGATCGTCAGGATGACCTGCTTGACCCCCCAGCCGACGTCCTCGGCCTCGACGACGAAGGTGAGCTCCTGGCTCGGCCCGGGGTACTCCGAGCCGTCGTTCGGATCGACGATCGTCACGGTCGGCGGCTCCTCGTCGGGGGCCGCCGGGGCGCCGCACATCTGCGACGGGCCGCCGCCGTCGCTGTAGGCGCAGCCCTGGCCCCAGCTCCCGCCGCCGGTCGCCGGGTCGAGCGGGAAGCCGGCACAGGCGCCGCTCGGCGCCCAGTTGCCCTCGTCGTCGTGGCACGGCGTGAGGTCGACGCCCGACTCCTGCTCGAACCACTGGATGCCGTTGTGCATCATCGAGTAGTAGCCGCCGCCGCCGCAGGCGCCGCCGTAGGAGGTGATGCCGAAGACGCGCCAGGTGTCGTCGGCCGGGTCGCCGTACTTGGAGTTGTCGAGCTTGACGAAGACCGGGCCGCCCGAGTCGCCCTGGCACGAGTCCTTGCCGCCGCCGCCGATGGACGCCTCGCCCTGGCCGGTGATGTTGTTGATCGTCGTCGTGACCTCGCGCTTGATCCCGTAGGGGCCGTTGTCGGCGTTGCCGAAGCCGACGATCGTCACCTCGGTGCCGGCCTGGAGAACGGAGGTCTCGCAGCCCATGAGGATCGGGACGATCTGGACGTCGGTGACCGGCTCGGCGAGCTTGCAGAAGGCGAAGTCGTGGCCGTCCCCAGGTCCGCCGCCCGGGTAGGTCTTGCAGAACTCGGTCTGCACCGTGCGCCCGGCCCCGCCCTGGATGTTCTCGCCGAAGCGGACCTGGCTGTAGCCGGAGCCGCAGTGCGCCGCGAAGATCACGACCTCGGGGTGGACCAGGGTGCCGGTGCACTGCCCCTGCAGCGACACAGTCGTCGGCCAACCGCAGGACGCGACCTCGGTGCCGCCGTAGATCCCTTGGGCCGGGAGGTCGAGCGCGAAGCCCTGGGGACCGTCGGCGGCCGCGGGGGTCGAGAGGAGGGCAAAGCTGGCAAAGCTAGCGAAGACCAGGGTCGAGGCGGCTCTCATTCCTAAACTTTCGCACGCACCTAAGCTTCGGGCAACGACGGATCCGAGCACGACCCCAGTCCAAAGACCCTCGGTATCTCGTGAGACCCATCACAGGTTCTCGGCGGGGCTGCGGTTCGCGGCCGTCGAAGCTGCTGTGGCCCCCCCTGCCCGACCGACCTCCTGGCGCCATCTACGGCCGCGATGGACACCGAAGGACCCGGCCACCGACGACCGCGACGCGGCGCCCCCCGCGGCCCCGCCCCGAGATCACCGCGGCTCGGCGCGGTGCTCGTCGACGAGGAGCGCCGGCCTCTACCTCCTGGCGGCGAGGCCAGGATCGATCGCGGCGCGTGAGAGCGCGTGCGACTTCCTTCGCGGACTGCTAGGGTCGCGCCCGTAGACATTGGAGACGATCGATGCACCTCGTTCCTAGCGCCCGCGCTGTCGCAACGCTCAGCGCGCTCGTCCTCCTCCCTGCCTGCCTCTACCCCGGCCACGACGGCCTCGTGAGCGACACCGCCACCGCGAGCGAGAGCTCGACGACCGGCGAGTCGTCGACGAGCACGACCGCGGCGACGACCTCGACCACCGGCGACGCCAGCGAGAGCGACGGCACCACCGACGCGACCACCACCACCGGCGAGCCCGAGGAGCCCGAGGCCTACAACACCTGGCTCAAGCGCGAGCCCCCGGGCGCGGTGTGCTCGAACGGCTCGCAGTACAAGTTCTTCGTCAACTTCTCCGAGACGTCGAACAACCTGCTCATCTACCTCGAGCCCGGCGGCGCCTGCTGGGACTACGAGACCTGCTCCGGCAAGACCTCCCTCGGCGCGGCCAACCCCGACGGGATCCCCGACAGCCACATGTCCCAGTGGGGCACGCTGTCGCCGCTCCTGCGCCGCGACGTCGTCGACAGCCAGACCAAGGACTGGAACCTCGTCTTCATCCCCTACTGCACCGGCGACGTCCACACCGGCAACAAGGTGATGACCTACGACGACCCGGACGGCGGCGAGCCGCTGACCTACCGCCACAACGGCCACAACAACATCATGGCGACGATCGACTACCTGAACGCGCAGTTCCCGGCGGTCGACAAGATGATGGTCACCGGCTGCTCGGCGGGCGGCGCCGGCTCGATCATCAACTACTACTTCTTCCGCAACGGCATGAACGGCGTCGACCGCTCGTACCTGCTCAACGACTCGGGGCCGATCTTCCCGAGCGGCGGCTGGTCGAAGCCGCTGCACACCAAGATCCGCGAGTCCTGGGACGTCGACCCGATCCTCGAGACGATCCCCGAGGGGGCGGTGCTCAAGCAGGACTTCGGCGACCTCAACGTCATGCTCTCGTCGATGTTCCCCGAGGACCGCCTGAGCACGGTCTACTTCAAGCGCGACTACAACTACTCGCGCTACTCGTACGAGCGCTTCTACCCCGACCCGACCAAGGACAAGATCCTCAAGTACTGGTCTGAGGACACGGCCCTGCTCACCGAGATGTACGACGAGCAGGACAACCTCGCCTACTACATCCCCTACTGGCGGGCCTTCAACGACTCCCACTGCGCCGGGATCCTCAGCTACGAGGGCACCGAGATCCAAGAGATGGACATGGACCTCGGCCTCTTCATCGACCAGCTCCTCGACGACGAGGCGCCGCTCGAGAGCTACGAGGAGAGCGAGCAGCCGGGCGAGGATCTCTAGGCCGCTCGCCTGAAGGGACGGCGCCGCGATGCAGCTCAGCCACGCGCTCTCGGACACCGCCCTCGTCCTCACCGCGGGCGCGGCGATCAGCGCCCTCCTCCGCCTGCGCGCGCCTGCGACCCGGATGAGCCTCGGCGCCGCCGCCCTCGCCTTCGCGGCGATCGGCGCCGCCGCGGGCGTCGGCGTCCTCCGCTTCCTCGGGCTCGAGGGCCTCAGCGACCTCCACATCGCCCTCAGCGGCCTCGCCACCTGCACGGCGATGCCGACCCTCGGCGCCGCCGCGATCGTCCTCAGCCGCGGCCGCTCGGGGAGCGCGGCGGCCTGGCGGCTGTGGATCGGCGCCCTCCTGATCGGCTACGTCGCCTCGACCCTGACCGCGACGCGCGGGACCTACGGGCTCGTGATCGGCGCCCTCGGGACCCTGGCGATCGTCTACGCCGGCGCCCGCTTCGTCCAGCTCGATCGCCGCGGCGGCGCCCTCCTCCTCGGCGGCGCCGGCCTGGTGCTCGTCGCCGGCCTGGCGATCGGCACCAAGGGCAGCCTCGGCCCCTTCGCCCGCCTCGACCTCTTCCACTACCTCCTCGCGGTCGCCAACCTCGGGCTCGCCGCGGGGCTCGCCCGCCTCGCCCAGCGCGTCGACCCCTGAGCGCCGCGGCTGCGCGCCGCTCCACGCTGCGACCGCCGCACCGGCGCGCTTCGCTGCGGATCGCTCGCCAGTGCGCGCGCTGTGGACGTCGCAACGGCCATGTCTGAAAGTACACGTCGTTCTTCCGGGGACGCGGCGCCCTGGTGCGCGCGTCGGCGATCCGCTAGGCTCACCGCGGACGCGCATGCCGGAGGTCGGTCGGATGATGAAGAGGGGAACCGCTGTCACTACGTTGGTCATCTGCGCCGGGGCGCTGGTCCTGAGCGCGTGCAGCGGCGTCGAGGCCGACGAGCTCGGCGGCGCCGCGATCCGCCCGGCCGCGGGGATCAAGGCCGGGTCCGCCCGCGTCGCGCCGGGCTCCGACAAGGCCTTCAACCCGCAACCCGAGCCGCCCGGCGAGCCCGCGTCCAACCGCGTCGGCGACGCGGTCGTCGAGAAGGGCTTCAACCCGCAACCCGAGCCCCCCGCGAAGGGGAGCGGGGTCTCCGACCCGGTCGTTGAGAAGGGCTTCAACCCCCAGCCCGAGCCGCCGGCGCGCCTCAAGGACGGAGTCTCCGATCCGGTCGTCGAGAAGGGCTTCAACCCTCAGCCCGAGCCACCCGCGAAGGGGAGCGGGGTGATCAACCCCGCCGACGCGAAGGCCTTCAATCCGCAGCCTGAGCCGCCTGGGCAGCCGACGATCAACCCTGTCGACGGCGCCGCGCGCTGAGCCGACATGCACGCGCGGCGGCGCGTGTCCGCGATTTGCCGGCATCGGAGGGCGTCGGCGTCACGCCGTCAACCGAGGCCATCGGCGCGAAGATGGTGAGCTCTTGCGCGGCGCCTCGGTGTCTGTTCCTCGACAGGGAGGGCCAGCGTCCTTCGCTACCGCCGTCGACGGAGCGCTCGCGCGCGGACAGGCGAGAACCATCGCCATCCCTCCGAGTCTTCTTTTCACGGGCCCTCGTCTTCGCCTGAGCGCCGCCATCCTCGCGAGCCAGCGCGTCCATACGCCTGCTCAGAGCGACGAAGACCCGCGGCCGCTGATAGAAGACGCCGACGACGTGGAGCGCGACGACGGGGCCGAGGAGGGCCAGGCGCGCCGCCGCGTAGCCGTGGAGGAGGCGGAGCGCCTAGCCGCGCGCGCGGCGGGCGAGGGCCAGGAGTCCGCCGGAGTACAGCGAGCTCAGGGCGACGAAGACCCACGGCCGCTGGTAGAAGACGCCGACGACGTGGAGGGCGACGACGAGGCCGAGGAGGGCCATGCGCGCCGCCGCATAGCCGGAGAGGAGGCGGCGCTCCCCGCCGCGCAGCGGCCTGCGCAGCCAGCGGGCGCCGAGAACGACGAGGAGCAGATCGGTCGCCGGGAAGACGAGGATGTTCTCGTTCTCGCGGAGCTCGTCGACGCCGGCGAAGAGGAAGACGGCGAGGAGCAGCGCCCCGAGGAGCCCCGAGACGAGCGGGTAGAGGATCAGCCAGAGGCCAGCGCCGCGGGTCCGCCCCGGCAGCCGGCGGTAGGCCCGGGCGCCGCCGACCCCGAGGAGCAGCATCGCCAGGATCGTCACCAGCGGCGTGGTGATCGACGGCATCTCGATGACCTGCGGCCCGAGGTACTCGATCAGCGCCACCGGCGGCTCGGCGAGCGGGCGCGTGCCGCCGTCCGGCGCCGGCACCTGGACGTCCTGGATGTACTGCATGAACCGCGGCGGATCGACGACGGCCGTGTACTTGTCGAGCGGGTGATCATGGATCCGCCCGAAGATCAGATCGCCGCCGAGGGCCACCAGGTGGTGCTTGCGAAAGAGCATCCGCTGGACCTCGCGGAAGGTCTCGGGCTCGGCGGGGGCGTCCGCGAGCGAGCGGCGGAGGGCGCCGCCGGTGACCTCGTCGAGGAGGTCGCGGATCTTCGTCGTGCAGGTCGCCTTAAAGTGGTGGTAGCGGTAGCTCCGGTGCTCCGGGAGGGCGCCGACCGCCAAGCGCCGGGCGACCTCTTCGGCCTCGTCGCGGGTGAGGTTTAGCTTCTGTCGCCAGACGTCGCGGGCCTGGCGGACGCCGTAGTCGTCGACCGCCTCCTGGAGGCTGCCGACGACCGCGAGGCGGAAGTCGGCCTCGCCCTGGAGGAAGCGCAGCGCCAGCGCGGGATCGTCGAAGTCGGCGTCGCCGAAGTTGTAGACGAGGGTGTTGGTCGGGTCCGGCGCGCCGTCGCGGAGGCCGGCGACCATCAGCGCCGTGTGCCCGCCGGCGGTGAGGAGGTGCTCGCCGTCGCCGATCGTGATCAGGTGGATCTCGACCTCGTCGGCGGGCGTCGGCGTCAGCGCGGGCGCGCTCGCCGGAGCCGCCGTCGCGGTCGTCGCCGCGCCGCCGAGGGCGACGGCCGCGGCGACAGGCAGCGCAAGGCGGACGAGGAGCGGCGCGCGGGGACGTCGGGTCATCCGCGCAGTTCTATCCCAGGCGGCGCCGACGGGCGACCCGGCCGATCGCTACCGTGAGCCAGAGCCGGTCCGCCCGGACCCGCCCCAGCACGCTCCTCGCGTGCCCCAGCCCGCTCGCTACGGCAAGGACGCGTCCTTCGCCGACGAGCAACACGCGCCAGAACGCCGCTGTTCTAGCTCACTGCGCGTTCTGGCGGCGACGAGGGACTGCGAGGACGGGACCCGCGAGAACACGCGACGAGAAGGCGGGGCTCGACGGACAGGCGGCATTGTCTGGACGTTAGAGCCCGCCCGCCGCGCTCGTCGGACCGAAGACGAGGGCCGCGGTCTCGATCGCCTCGGTCCAGCCCCCGCGCGTCAACGGCAGGTAGGGGTCGACCCGCGCGATCGCGGCGAAGCCTGCGGCCGTCTCAGCGTCGGCGACCGCGAGGCCGGCGTGCCCGTGGTTGGCGAGGAAGCGGGCGACGTCGAAGGCCCGCTCACCGGCGGCGGGCGGGGCCCGATGGAGGCCGACGCGCGCGCGCAGGCCGTAGCCGAGGCCGCCGCCAAACACCTGGAGGGCGCCCAAGGCAGCCTGGGGATCGCGGAGCAGCGCGCGGATCGAGTCGCCGGTGAAGTCGAGGCTGAGGCCGCCGCGGAAGCTCCGGCGGACCAAGGCCGCGTAGTCGTGCTCGGCCTCGCGGCGATCCTCGCGGTCGAACCCCTCGCGGACGGCGAGCCAGCCCTCGAGCGCCGCGTAGATGTAGATCGGCCACGCGGGATCGGGCGCGCCCAGGGCGAGCGCCTCCTCGAGGCGTCGACGGGACCCCGCGACGAGGCCCGAGGAGGCGAGGAGCGCCCGCGCGACGGCGCGGCGGTGGGCGTCGCG
>JAGQIT010000351.1 GCA_020431135.1 Myxococcales bacterium
CGAGCTCGTCGAGTGCGCCCGCGAGTCGCTCTACGCGACGACCCTGCCGCCGCCGCCAGAGAGCGGCCGCGACGCGTTCATGCTCTCGCTGCGCGTCGGGCCGGGCGACGGCGCGGCCGCGCCCTAGTAGCTCGCGGTGGGCGGCGCGGCCCAGCCGAAGAGCGCCGGCGCTCGGTCGGGTGCACGTCCCGGGGCTCGCTACCGCGCCGACTCTTCCCTGTCGAGCGGGCGCGGTCGGCAGACCGCGAGGCGCGGCCGCTAGAAGATGTGGCCGATGTCGATGTAGATCCCGAAGTTCTCTTCGGTCGGCGAGTACGAGGGATCGACGCGGACGAGGAAGGTCTCGCCCCAGCGCACGCGCAGGCCGCCGCCGACGCCGACCGCCAGGCCGCCGCCGTCGACCGAGCGCCCATTGATCTCCGTGCGCCGGACGTCGGCCCAGACGCGGCCGGTGTCGACGAAGGCGATCGCGCCGATCATGAAGCGCTGCTTCTTGATCCTGAAGGGGAGGAACTCCGAGCGCAGCTCGACGTTGGCGACCATCTTGCGCTTGCCCGAGAAGCGCTGGCGCGGGACGCCGCGGACGCTCCAGGAGCCGCCCGGGCCGTCGCGGCTGAGGAGCGCGCCGAAGCGCGTCAGCTCCCACACCGGGACGTTGCCGACCATGACGTCGCCGACGGCGCGTGTCGCAAGGACCAGGTACGAGCCGACGAGCGAGCGGTACCAGCTCGTGTTGAGGGTGAAGCCGGCGTGGTAGAGGCGGTCGTCGACGCCCGGCGACACGCGGGTCGAGAGGACGGTGAAGGTCCCGCGCGTCGGCACGTACTCGTGGTCGCGGGTGTCCCAGATGAGCCCGAGGTTCATGCGCCACAGCGCGTGGTTGTCGGTGCCGTTGAGGAGGTGGTTGAGGGTCCGCCCCTCGGGGGTGTCCTGCTTGGCGAGCTCGATGTCCTCGGCGAGCTTCGAGCCCTCGTAGGGCCTGATGACGTTGTAGGTGAAGTAGGTGCCGACGAAGACCTCGAGGCGGCGCTTGTGGATCTCGTTCGACCGGTCCCACGCGCGGATCCGCCCGTTGACCGTGAACCCCGGGAAGATCCGGTCGTACTGGTGGTAGCGGCGGGCGAGGGCGTAGCCGTCCGGGTCCGCGTCCGGGTCGATCGACTCCCAGGGCTTGGTCGACTCGCTGCCGTTGCCGATCCCGTAGTAGCCCGTGGTGCTGAACTTGCGGAAGGCGACGTCGGCGTTGATCCGCAGGCGGTTGTCGAGGAGCCCGGGGACGTCGATCTGGACGTTGTCGTCGTGGTAGGGGAGGACGACGCCGCTCCCCGGGATCCGCTTGGCGGTCGCGTAGAGGAGCATCTGGATCCGCCAGCGGTAGGGGTTGTAGCCCGGCTTGAACTTGGCGAGCGTCGCGATCACGCCGAAGCCGACGCCGAGGTCGCTGTCGTAGTTGGTCGCGGGCAGACCGCCGAACTCGACGCGCTCGGGCGGCTTCTCCTCGCCGCCGGCGCTCGCCTCGTCGCCCTTCTTTCCCCTCTTGCCTTTCTTTCCCCTCTTGCCCTTCTCGCGCTTGTTGCCGCTCTTCAGCTCCGCGCCGCGCTCCTCGTCGTCGGGCGCGGTCGGTCGCGGGGGGGCGCTCGCCTGCTCGGGCGTCGGCTCGCTCGGCGTCGTCGCGTCGCGGGTCGTCGGCGCGACCGGGGCCGCGCTCGCCGGCGCGGTCACGGCCAGCGTCAGGCCGAGGCTGAGTCCGGCGAAGAGCGACGTCCGGCGTCGGTCGACGCGTCGGGGCCGAGGTGGGCAGGGGCGACGCGTCGACGCAAAGGCGGGCACGAGCCCCTTTTTCATACGAGGGCGGCGATCCTGACAAGCGAAAGGCGGGGCGCCCGGGTCCGGGGTCGCTGACGTCCCCGCCGCGCCGGCGCCCACAGGGGCCCGCGGCTGCGGTACAAAGGGGCTGTTGATCGCGCGAAAGGACCCCTCACGTCGCAGGTCGTCCTGGCCCTCGCCGCCACGGATCACCTGGCTCATCCGGCTCATCGCCTCCTCCGCCGCGCCTGCGCTCGCGCTCGCCACGGTCGCCGCCCTCGCTGGGGTCGCCGGCTGCTCCTCGGCGACCGCCACCGAGCCCCGTGACGCGATCGTCCTCGAGGGCCCGCCGCCCTTCGAGGTCCGGCGGCGGACGTCGTGGCCGACCGCCGGCTGGCCCGAGGCGACCCCCGAGGAGGTCGGCCTCGACCCGGCGGCGATCGGCCGCCTCGAGGCCTACCTCTTCGCGCGCAACGGCGACGACGCCGACCGCAGGGGCCAGCGGACCAACGGCTTCGTCCTGATCAAGGACGGCAAGCTGGTCTACGAGCGCTACGCCCGGGGCTACGACGCCGACACCCCGACCCTCACCTGGTCGGTGTCGAAGAGCATCGCCAACACGATCGTCGGCCGCGCCGTCGCCGAGGGCTTCCTCGACCTCAACGACGCGATCGGCGAGCACTACCCGCCGGCGAAGGACGGCGGCGTCGACGACGTCCGCGTCAGCGACCTCCTGCGGATGAGCTCGGGGGTCGACTGGAACGAGACCTACGAGACCTCGCCGGTGTTCTCGTCGGTGATGGCGATGCTCTACACCCGCGGCCGCGGGGACATGGCCGCCTTCGTCGCCAGCCACGGCCTCGCCCACCCGCCGGGGACGCGCTGGAGCTACTCGAGCGGCGACACCAACCTCCTGATGGGGGTCCTGCGCGCGGCCCTCGGCGACGAGCGCAACGCCGACTACCCGTGGGTCGCCCTCTTCGATCGGATCGGCATGTCGAGCGCGGTGCTCGAGCGCGACGCGGCCGGGACCTTCATCGGCTCGTCCTACGTCTACGCGACGCCGCGCGACCTCGCGAAGTGGGGCTTCCTCATGCTCAACGACGGCGTCTGGGAGGGCGAGCGCCTGCTCCCCGCGGGCTGGGTGAAGTTCTCGCTGACCATGGCCCCGGCCTACTTCAACACCGAGCTGACCCCAGGGACAGTCGATGACAACCCGGGCGCGCAGGTCTACCTCAACCACGGCGACCCGGCGCGCGACGTCCCGCCGCCGTGGCCGGCCGCGCCGCGCGACACCTTCGCCGCGCAGGGCCACTGGGGGAAGTCGATCTTCGTCTTCCCGAGCCTCGACATGATCGCCGTGCGCACGGGCGACGACCGCGTCTACGCCTGCGACATCCCGGGCAACGCCAAGTGCGAGCCCGACTCGACCAAGGCCTACTCGAAGATCCATCTCCTCGAGCTCATCATGGCGACGGTCCCCGGCGGGGTCGAGGGCGCGGGGACGACCGCCAAGGCGGATCCCAAGGAGGGCGGCTAGATGCGCAAGGTGCTCAAGATCGTCGGCGCGGTGATCGGCTGCGTCGTCGCGGCCGGGGCCGTCTTCGTCCTCTTCAACTGGTCGACGCTCTCGACCTTCCCGGCGATGCCCTCGTCCTACGAGGCCAAGGAGCTGTGCTCGTGCCTCTTCGTCGAGGGGCGGAGCCAGGGCGACTGCGAGGCCTTCGTCCGCCAGGACGTCGTCGGCATCGACGGCCGCGACTACGACATGGAGGGCAAGAAGGTGACGGTCCGCGCCCTCTGGTCGGAGAACTCCGCGCACTACGTGTCGAGGCGCTACGGCTGCGTCCTCGACTGAGCCCTTCAAGCGGCCGCGAACGCGAGCGCGGCGGCGCCGAGGAGCGCCGCCGCGGGGTAGAATGTCCTAATGGACATGTCCTAGGCGCCGCGCCGAAGCTCCGCCTGCTCGGCCTTGAAGCCGTTCTCGCAGTTCAGGCGGCAGGTCGAGCGGTTCGTCGGCTTGACGTTCTCCTTGTCGTTGCAGGTGTCGATGCACGCGTCGAGGTCGGTGACGAGCGCGTGCGCCCTCGTGTCGGGGGCGACGCCGGCGGACTCGGCGACGTTGCGGCATGTCAGGAGGCAGGACTCGACGTCGGTGTCGCGCTCGCTCGGGTCGAGGC
This sequence comes from Myxococcales bacterium, assembly GCA_020431135.1. GTDB lineage: Bacteria > Myxococcota_A > Polyangia > Nannocystales > Nannocystaceae > JADJRG01. Next base: position 3,987 of record JAGQIT010000351.1, read on the forward strand.
TGCACTGCATCGCGCAGCTCGCGTACTTGTCGAGGGCGGCGTGGAGCTTCGCGGAGTTCGGCCCGACGTCGCGGTCGGAGGCCGCGTCGACGCCGAGGCCGACGTCCGCGGGGCTGTCGGCGTGCTCGCGCGGCCTCTGCGTCGACGCCTCGTCCTTCGCCGCGGCGCGTGATCGGTCGCCGGTCTCGTCGGCGGTCACCGCCGAGGCACCCTTCGCGCGCGCGTCCGCGGCTCCGCTCGTCTTCGTGGCGACGGTCGACTTCGCGGCGGCGTCATCGCTGGACGCGGACGCGGACGCCACGTCGCAGCCCGCCGCGGCGAGCGGGAGGGCGAGGGCGAGGAGGAGGGAGAGGAACTGCGGGGTGGAGCGCGTGAGCATCGTGGGATTCCTTTGGCTGTGTGGCTCGGGCAAGACGCGGCCGAGCGACGCCTGCGACCGGCTCAGGGGGGCGGCCGCCTTCGTCAACAGAAACCATAGGCGATCTTCCGGGAACGACAACCCGGCGGCGCGATCGCGTCTCGTGCGTCGAGGAGTTTAATGTCTTTATGGACATGTTGTGCGGTGCGATCGAACGCGCCGGCGCCCCCGCGCCGGCGGGTCACAGACACGCGACGCCGTCGCGGCGGGTCTTCGCCTCGCGCCTGTCGCTGGGCGATCGAAGCGCCCGACGCCCCGCGTCGACGGGTCGACGCCGTGGCCGCGGTCGAGGCGACGCGTTCTTCGTCCGTCGTCGACATCGCGGTCGGTCTCCGCCCATCGACGCCCCGAGGGACGTGGGCGAGTTCGCGTGAGCTGTCGTGCCGCCTGTGCGCCCGCGTGCGTGCGGGCCCTGGCGCAGGTCGGCGCGGGCCGGGTCCGCACGCGCGCGTGCGCCTCACGTCGGCGAGCGGGCACGTCCGCCGGGCGGATCTCCGGGGCCGCTCCGGAGGACCGCGCCCGCGCTCGCGGCGTTGCCCGTTCCGCGCCCGTGGGTCATCCTCGGGGCCATGCTGCCGACGACGACCCGCGCCTACGAGCTCCAAGGCTCCTTCGGCCTCGACAACCTCAAGCTGGTGGAGCGCCCGCTCGGCGCCCCTGGGCGCGGTCAGGTGCTCCTGCGCATGCGCGCGGCCTCCCTGAACTTCCGCGATCTGATGATGATCGACGGCGTCTACAACCCGCGCCAGCCGCTGCCGCTCGTGCCGCTCTCCGACGGCGTCGGCGAGGT
>JAGQIT010000352.1 GCA_020431135.1 Myxococcales bacterium
CAGCGCGCGTCCGCCAGGCGCTCGCCGCCGCGGTCGCCGGGGCGCCGCAGCGGCCGCTCGTGCTCCGCCACGACGACTACCTCTACGGCGCCCACTTCTCGCACGACGGCACCAAGGCGCTGACCTCGAGCCGCGACCGCACAGCGCGGCTCTGGGACGCGGTCTCCGGCAAGCCGATCGCCAACCTCGACGACCACACGGACGCGGTGCGCTCGGCGGTCTTCTCCCCCGACGACTCGCGCGTTCTCACGGCCTCCGCCGACCGCAACGCCCGCCTCTACAACGCGTCGTCGGCCGCGCTCCTCCACACCTTCCCGACCTTCGACACCAACCTCTACAAGGCGAGCTTCTCGGCCGACGGCAAGCGCATCCTCACCGTCGCCCTGACCAAGCCGCCGCGCCTGTGGGACGCGGCGACCGGCGAGCAGCTCGCGACCTTGAAGGGCCACCGCGGCGCGACCGAGGCGCTCTTCTCCCCGAGCGGGCGCTGGATCCTGACGACGAGCAGCGACGGCAAGGCGAAGCTCTGGGACGGGGTGACGGGCGCCCTCAAGACCGCCCTCGGCGATCACCCGCGGGCGATCCGCCACGCCGCCTTCGACCCGCACGAGCACCGGATCATCACCGCCGGCGACGACAACACGCCGCGCCTGTGGTCGATCTCCGGGGCGCCGGTCACCGCCCTCAAGGGCCACAAGGGGGCGATCGCCGGCGCCCTCTTCTCGCCCGACGGCGAGCGCGTCCTGACCTACGACGAGGCCGGCCTGGCGATCCTCTGGGAGAGCCTCGAGGGCCGCGAGACCGTCCGCTTGGAGGGGCACGCGCAGCAGATCACCCACGGCCTCTTCTCCCCCGACTCGCGCCTGGTCGCGACGACGAGCATCGACGGCACGGCGCGCCTGTGGCGGAGCGACAGCGGCGAGGAGATCTCGATGCTCACCGGCCACACCGGGCCGCTGCGCGGCGCCGCCTTCGACCCCAAGGGCAGCCGCCTGGCGACCTACGGCGAGGACCGGACGATCCGCGTGTGGAGCACGACCCGCGGCGACCTCCTCGCGACGCTCGAGGGGCACACGGCAGAGATCTCCGGGGCCGAGTTCGCGCCGAACGGCCACGACCTCCTCAGCGCGAGCAGCGGGGACAACAGCGCGCGCCTGTGGGACACGTCGCTGCACAACCGGATCCCGACGCTCAAGGGTCACCGCCTGCCGGTGCGCAAGGCGACCTTCTCGGCCGACGGCGCGCGGATCGTCACCGCCAGCGACGACCGCACGGCGCGGCTGTGGGCGACCGCGGGCGAGGAGCTCCTCAAGATCCTCGACGGCCACGGCGGCCCGGTCACCGACGCCGTCTTCGCCTCGGGGGCCGGCGACCGCCTGGTGACGATGGCCGAGGACGACCACGCCGCCCGCCTGTGGCGCGCCGCCGACGGCGAGGCGATCGCCGTCCTCGAGGGCCACGTCGGCCCGGTCCTCGCGGTCGCGTTCTCGGCCGACGGCGAGGAGGTCGTGACGACCTCCGCCGACGACACCACCCGGCGCTGGCGGGCGAGCGACGGCGCCCCGCTCCCCGACCGCCTGTGCACCGGCACCGCCGGCGGCCTGCGCCGCGCGGCCCTATCGAGCGACGGTGTCCACCTCGTCAGCGTCAGCCGCGACGGCCTCCACAACCAGCTTTGGAACACCGACGCCTGCCGCTTCATCGACGCGCTCACCGGCCACGCGAGCCCGGTCACCCAGATCGCCTTCTCGCCCGACGGGCAGATGGTCGCGACCGCGGCCGCCGACCGGACGACGCGGATCTGGAGCACCCGCTACGGCACCAACATGGCGACGATCGAGAACGACCACGGCGCCGTCCAGGCGCTCGCCTTCTCGCCCGACAGCTCGCGCCTGGTGACCGCGAACCTGCGCGACGCCTGGGTGTGGAGCACGGCCTCGGGCGAGCAGCTCGGCGCCCTCGTCGGCCACTCGTCGGCGGTCCTCCACGCCGCGTTCTCGGCCAACGGGGCGATGCTTGCGACCGCGAGCGGCGACAACACCGCGCGGATCTGGACGCCGAGCGCCCAGGGCTACGAGCTCATCGCCTCGCTCGCCGGGCACACGGCGGCGATCGACTACGTCGAGTTCTCCGGCGACGGCAACGCCGTGATCACGAGCGCCCGCGACAGCACGGCGAAGCTCTACCCGACCGCGCTCAGCGACTACCTCGACCGCGCGTGCGAGCTCGTGGCCGCCGACCGCGACGCCTTCGACCGCGTCCGCCAGTACTGCGGGCCCAGTGCGCGGGCGCTCGGAATAACGCCCGCGGACGCCGGCTCCCCGACGACGGGCCCATCACGTAAGATGCCTGAGAGCCCGTGACCCGCGTTCGCACGCCATCTCCGCCGCCCCGCCCCGCGCGGGGGCCCGCGCTCGCTCCGACCTCCGGCTCCTAGGCGCGCATGTCGGCGACGACGATCATCCTCTTCATCATCGGCCTCGCGCTCCTCCTCGTGGGGGCCGACGTGATGATCCGCGGCGCCTCGGCGATCGCCGCCCGCCTCGGGATCTCGCCGCTCCTCGTCGGCCTGACGATCGTCTCCCTCGGGACCTCGGCCCCGGAGGTCGCGGTGTCGGTGACCTCGGCCTACCAGGGCGAGGCCGACATGGCCCTCGGCAACGTCCTCGGCTCGAACATCTTCAACATCCTCGCGATCCTCGGCGCCTCGGCGCTCGTCGCCCCCCTGGTGGTCCAGCGCCAGCTGATCCGCTTCGACGTGCCGATCATGATCCTCGCCGCGCTGGCGACCTACCTGATGGCCTTCGACGGCGCCCTCGGCCGCGTCGACGGGATCCTCCTCCTCGCCGGCCTGGCGATCTACACCTTCCTGCTGATCCGCATCTCCAGGCGCAGCGCCGACGCGCCGCCGCCGGAGGTCCCCGAGGGCGGCCCGCGCTGGACCCAGCGCCTCTCGGTCCAGCTCCTGATGATCGGCTCGGGCCTCGGGCTCCTCGTCCTCGGCTCGCGCTGGCTGGTCGACGGCGCGATCGTCTTCGCCCGCATGCTCGGCGTCAGCGAGCTCGTCATCGGCCTGACGATCATCGCCGTCGGCACCTCGCTGCCCGAGCTCGCGACCTCGATCATCGCCGTCGCCAAGGGCGAGCGCGACATCGCCGTCGGCAACGCGATCGGCTCGAACATCCTCAACCTCCTCCTCGTCCTCGGCCTGACCTCGGTCGTCTCGCCGACGGGCGTGCCGGTGGCCGGCGAGGCGCTGAGCTTCGACATCCCGGTGATGCTCGCGGTCTGCGTCGCCTGCCTGCCCTCGTTCATCACCGGCTCGAAGATCTCGCGCTGGGAGGGCGCCTTCTTCGTCGGCTACTACATCGCCTACACCGTCTTCCTGGTCCTCTCGTCGGCGCACCACAGCAGCCTCGGGTTCTTCAGCAGGATGATGCTGTGGTTCGTGATCCCGCTGACGGTGGCGGTCTTCCTGTTCACGCTGATCCAGGAGCTCCGCGGCAAGGGCGGGCCGAAGGGGCCCGCGGCGCCCGACGCCGCCGATCCGCCCGCCGATCCGGACCCCCCCGCGTAGCTCCGGAGGCGGCGAGGCGCTGCCCATTTCGCGCCCGTTTTAGTATGTCGTCGGGGTCATGCCCGCCGCCCCTCAGCTCGCCGTCCTCCCCTTCCCCCTCGCGCTCCTCCTCGGCGCCTGCGGCCCGACCTCGTCGGAGAGCGCGACCGCGACCGAGAGCGCGACCGCCTCGAGCGGCCAAGCCACGGAGACGAGCACGACCGCCGGCACCGAGGCGGGCACGGAGAGCGAGACCGGCGCGACCGGCGACCCGCTCGCCTGCTGGACCGACCTCGAGATCGGCGAGGCCGCGACCTTCTATCAGGGCTTCAAGGACGGCAGCGAGGGCATCACCTTCGGCGCCGACGGCCTGCTCTACGCGACCACGGACGGGATCGTCTGGCGCCTCACGCCCGACGGGGTCGCCGCGCAATTCGCCGCGGTCCCCGACGCCCTCGGCCTCGCGCCGTGGGCGAACGGCGACCTCGTCGTCGCCTCCTTCGGCGTCTACAACCAGCCCGACGGGGCGATCTACACCGTCGACGCCGCGGGCACGCCGACCTTCCTCGTCGACGGCATCGACAGCCCGAACTTCGTGACGATCGCCGCCGACGGCAGCGCCCTCGTCTCCGACGACTTCGACACCCGCGTCTTCCGGGTCACGCCCGGCGGCGAGCTCAGCGTCGCCCTCGAGAACGTGCCGTCGCCCAACGGCATGGCCTACAGCCCCGACGGCGCCTCGCTCTTCGTCGCCTCCACCTTCACCGACGACGGCCAGCTCACGCGCTACGACGTCGACGCCGACGGCATGCCGATCGAGGCGAGCGCCCGCGAGATCCTCCACCTCGGGATCGGCTCGACCCCCGACGGGATCGCCGTCGACGAGGACAACCGGGTCTACGTCGCCGCCAACCTCCTCAACCAGATCTGGCGGGTCGACGGAAACGCCGAGACCCTGACCGAGGGCGAGCTGGTCACCGACGCGGTGAAGAACCCGGCGAGCCTCGCCTTCGGCCGCGGCCCCGACTACGACCCGTGCTCGATCTACGTCACCGAGCTCGACGGCGATCGGATCGTCCGCGTCGCCGTCGGCAGCCGCGGCGCGCCGCTCTACCCCTGAGCTCGTCGGCGAGGTCGTCGGTGAACACGGCGAGGCCCCGCGAGCGCGGCGCGCCCCGGGGCCTCGACCTCCTCCTCGCCCCTAGAGAACGAAGAAGTAGACGCCCGCGCCGATCCCACCGAGAACGACGAGACCGATGATGATCATCAGCGGCGACGGACCCGAGCGGGCCGTCGGCGCCGGCGGCACGAGCAGCGGACCGCCGCCCGCCTCGGGGACAGGCGAGGGGAACGCGGGCTCAGGCGTCGGCGAGGCCGGCGAGACCGCGGGGGTCGACGGCGGCACTGGGGTCGGCGGCGGGGCCGTAGCGAGCGCAGACAGGGGCCCCTTGGAGACGAGGTTCGCGCCCGGGTGATCCGGCACCGCGGGCTCGGCCGGCGGCGAGACGCTGATCGGCGCCTCATCGACCGCGGCTGCGGCGGCCTCGACCGGAGCGGGCACCTCGGCGACAGGCTGCGGCACCTGGAGCGGGGCCGGCTGCAGCGCCTCAGCGACAGGCTGCGGCGCCTCAGCGACAGGTTGCGGCACCGGGAGCGGCGCCTGCTGTTCCGGCTGCGGCGCTCCGCCGAGCGGCGGCATCCCGAGACCCGGCGGCGGCATCCCCAGCCCGCCGGGGGCCGGCATCCCAAGCCCTGGCGGCGGCATCCCTCCCGCGGGCGGCATCCCTCCCGCAGGCGGCA